>JBOHBA010000244.1:0-4869 GCA_050698095.1 Gaiellaceae bacterium | reverse complement strand
AAAGTGCCTTATGGGTAGAGGCCCCTCGTCGTCGTCGCTTCCGCGACCCGCTGCACCGCCAGCCCGTACGACGCCATGCGCAGGCTGATCTCGCGACTCTCGCGCGTGTGCCAGGCCTCTTCGAACGAGCGCGCGACGATGTCCCGGAGCTTGGCGTTGACCTCGTCCTCGCTCCAGAAGTACTCCTGCAGGCCCTGCACCCACTCGAAGTAGGACACGACCACGCCGCCGGCGTTCGCGAGCACGTCCGGGAGGACGAGCACGCCGCGGTCCTCGAGAATCGCGTCTGCGGTCGGCGTGACAGGCCCGTTCGCCCCCTCGCAGATCACGGCGGCCTTCACGCGATCGGCGTTCTCCTCCGTCACGACCTGCTCGAGCGCGCAGGGAGCGAAGATGTCGCACGGGAGCTCGACGAGCTCTTCGTTGGTGACCGCTTCCGCGCTCGCCAGCCCTGCGAGCGTGCCATGCTCCTGCTTGTGCGCGAGCGCGGCGGAGACGTCCAGGCCGTTCGCGTTGTAGGCGCCTGCGCTGGAGTCCGAGACGGCGACGACCTTCGCTCCCTCGAGATCGAGCAGCCGAGCGAGGTTCGCTCCGACGTTGCCGAAGCCCTGGATCGCCACCGAGTAGTCGTTCATGCGACGGTCCTGCTTCTGCGCGAGCCCCTGGACGCAGTAGAGCGCGCCGCGGGCAGTCGCCTCGACGCGGCCGAGTGAGCCCCCTACGGAGAGCGGCTTGCCGGTCACCACGCCGAGCACGGAGTGACCCTTGTTCATCGAGTACGTGTCGAAGATCCAGGCCATCACGCGACCGTCCGTGCCGACGTCGGGCGCTGGGATGTCCCGCTCGGGGCCGATGTCGTTGATGATCTCGCTCGTGTAGCGCCGCGTCAGCCGCTCGAGCTCCCTAAGCGAGAGATTCTTCGGATTGCACACGACGCCGCCCTTGGCGCCGCCGAACGGCAGTCCCATCAGCGCGCACTTCCAGGTCATCCACATGGAGAGCGCCTTGACCTCGTCGAGCGTGACGTCGGGGTGGTAGCGGATGCCGCCCTTGGACGGACCGCGCGCGATGTTGTGCGTTACGCGATAGCCCTGGAAGACCCCGGTAGAGCCGTCGTCCATCGAGACAGGAATCGAGACCTCGACCGACTTCTTGCACCCCGAGAGCACGCGAATCAGGTTCGGATCGAGCGCGAAGATCTCCCCGACCCGGCGAAGTTGAGCCCTCGCAAGCTCGAACGGGGTCTCGCGGAGGTGGGACTCCGCCGCGGCAGTTGACATGGAGCTACGCCTCCCTGGCTCGACTAGACGGTCGCGAGTATAGGGCGAGTCACCGGACGCGATACTCGATAGTCTCCGCCTGCCTGCGCGTCCCGTCCCCGGGGAAGGCGACGACGCGAACAACGTATTTCCCGCTCGGCAGCCGTTCTCCGCTGGGCCCTCTGCCGGTCAGTCCGAACGTGTAGCGGCCGGGCAGGAGCTCCCGTCGCCGCGTGAGCACTCCGAGGAAGGACGTGCCCCGCCAGAGCTGGATTTCGAGCAGGTCGACCGCTCGGACCTGAGGATCGGGAGCCACGGTCACCGCCCCGGCGACGAGACCGAGCACCGCTGGTGTCGCATCGGACACGCGCGCGTCCGTGGGAGTAAGCGTGACGCGCGAGACGAGATCGACGCTTGTCGGCACGGCGACGGCCCACGGGACGTGAACCTCGGGGGAGTCGCCGGCGCGCAGGACGAGCTCGCCGGTCGCAGTCCCGGCCTCGTCCGACAGGTCGAACGTATCTGCGCGCACGACGACCTCGGCGCTCGCCCCCGGTCGCAGGCGGACGCGATCCGGGTCGGTCGTGATCTCGACACCTTTCGATGCGAGCGATGTGTTTCCGATGGAGATGGCGAGAGTCCGGGTCGAGACGTTGTGAACGCGCACGATGCGCTCGATCTCGGTCGAGGCGGCGGTCACGGTGCCGAACGAGAGGATCGCCGGATCCGCGTATGCCTCCAGCTGCGCTGCACCGCGGAGATCGACGAGACCGGCACCCGACGCCGTCGGGTCGAGGTCGGATCTTTGCGCGGAGCCGACGAGGAGCCCGTGCAGGCCGACGGCGGTGACGCTGGGGCGGCCTTCGGCGAGGATCGCAGCGACTCCTGCCGTCACCGCAGCCGCGGCGCTCGTCCCACTGACTGTCCCGAAGCGGATCTCCCCCTCGTCGCCGCGACCCGGCTCCGAGGTGGGCACGGAGACGCCGGGCGCAGCGAGGTCAGGCTTGAGTCCGCCACCGAGCGCGAGCCCGCGCGACGAGAACGACGCGATCGACTCGCCGCCCTCGCGCACTGCGATGTCGACGCCGCCGACGGCCACGGTCACGGGCACGCCCGCAGCGATCAACGTGCGTATCTCACGAACAAGCCCCTCGGCGAGGCCCGCGACGGGAACACCCGCAGGAACGTCGAGGCTGAACGCGCCCGCCGGCAAGGGCCCGTCGACGAGGACGGCGAGAGCACCGGCGGCGGTCGCCTCCTCGACCGTGTCGTCGGAGAGCACGCCGCGAGGAAGCAGCACGGCCCGTCCCGCGACGCTGCTCACTCCGTCCGGCGAGAAGAGCCCGGCTATCCCCTTGGCCGCGGTAGCGCGATTCACCAAGACGACATCCGCGGTCACGGTCCCGGACGGAGCGCCACCGAGGGGCACCGTGTCCTCGAACACGACTCTGAGTCCGGCACGAACGTGCACTCGCACCGTGGGCGCCGCAAGACGCCCGTCGGCCGCTGCGACCGTCACGGCCGATGCAGCGCCGCCGGGTCCTGCGATGCTGCCGTATCCGGGACCGGCGCGACCGTCGTTACCCGCCGGGACGATCGTCAGCATGTCGAGCCCTTGAGCGCCCGTCACAGCACGGGCCAGCGGCCCGTCAGGGAACGCCGCGTACGGCTCTACGACTCCGATCAGCGCGATTCGAGCCGCGTCGTGCGAGTCGCCGTCGTCGTTCGGATCGACCGCGGCCTCGAGGCCGGCCAGAATCTGGTCGGTTCGCGAGTACACCGTGTACCCGCCCTCGGAGTTCGGCTGCCAGCCCGCGACGCGAACCGGGAGGATCGAGGCGCCGGGCGCGATCCCGTGGAGGCCGTCCGGGCCCTCCGAGCCGGTGACGATGCCGGCAAG
This sequence comes from Gaiellaceae bacterium, assembly GCA_050698095.1. Classification (GTDB taxonomy): domain Bacteria; phylum Actinomycetota; class Thermoleophilia; order Gaiellales; family Gaiellaceae; genus GMQP-bins7. The sequence continues at coordinate 1,710 of JBOHBA010000244.1, read as the reverse complement.
CTCGGTGCCGTGACGCTCCGGCCGGCCGGGGATCGTCGGATGCGGTTGCGCGATCCCGCCGCTGCCCGGATTGATGACGTCGATTCCGGAGAGGACACTCCGGCGCAAGTACGGATGAGACGGGTCGACGCCGGTGTCGAGTAGTGCGACCGTGACTCCGGTGCCGTCAAGGCCTGGGATCTCGAGATCGGCGACCGACGAGGGCAGCACGCCTTCCGAGCCGTCGGTCTGCGCCGGGTAGGCAATCCGCACCGGAAAGACGCCCTCGACCTCGCGATCCTTCTCGAGCAAGGCGAGCGACGTAGGATCGAGCCTGGCCGAGAACCCGTTGAGCACGCGCGCGTACCGGTACTCGGCAGCGATGCGGGCGCCGGCTGCAGACAGGCGGGCGAGGAACAGCTCCTGTTGGCCGACTACGGCGGCCGTCCACGCCCGCATCTCAGTCTCGGACGCGTGCCCTCCGGCAGCGCTCACGCGGTCGGCGAGGGAAGGCGGTTCCAGGAGCACGACGTACCGCTGCGCGGTGGAGACGGCTGCGCGCACGCCCAACACGCCTTGCCAGCCGGCCTCGTCGATCGAGGACGCCGTCGGCTCCTGGGCCCGAGCGCTTATGGGCACGAGAACGAGAGCGACAGCCGCCAAGACCCCAACGCTCCCGCTATGAGAGAGACGCATACGCATCGAGCCCAAGGTAGTCAGGGTACGGAAGCGCCTCGACGTAGCGCGCAGCCGAGGCGATCATCGCGGCATTGTCGGTGCACAGATCGAGAGGGGCGAAACGCGTAGCCGGAAGGGCGGCGCGCAGCTCGGAGTTCGCCGCCACACCACCGACGACAGCGACGCGATCGAAGCCCGTCGCCGAGACCGCCGCTTCCACTCGCTGGGCCAGCGCGCGAACGATCGCGCGCTGATACGAAGCCGCCAGGTCGGCTCTGCGGCGCTTGGCCTCGTCCTCTCCGAGCTCATGCACCCGGTAGAGGAGCGCGGTCTTGAGGCCGGAGAAGGAGAAATCGAGTCCCGGCACGCGGGCGACGGGGAACGGAAAGGCACTCGAGTCTCCACCCTGGGCGATCCGGTCGATCTCCGCCCCTCCTGGATAGCCGAGACCGAGAAGCCTGGCGCCCTTGTCGAACGCCTCGCCGGCGGCGTCGTCGAGCGTCGTACCCAGCCGCTCCGAGGTCCCGCGCTCGCGGACGGCCAGGAGCAGCGTGTGTCCACCGCTCGCGAGCAGGCAGAGAAACGGCGGCTCGAGAGGATCAGGCTCGAGGTAGAGAGACGCGATGTGACCGTCGAGGTGATCGACCGGAGCGAGCGGGAGCCGACCCGCCCAGGCGATGGCCTTCGCGGCCGAGAGCCCCACGAGCAGCGCGCCGACGAGCCCCGGGCCCCGGGTGACGGCGATCTTCTCGACGCGATCCAGCGACGCACCCGCTGAGCCGAGCGCCTCGCGGATCACGGGTGAGACGAGATCGAGGTGCCGCCGCGACGCGACCTCCGGTACCACACCGCCGTAGCGAGCATGCAGATCGGCCTGCGACGAGACGACCGACGCGAGCAATTGGCCCTCGTCCGTGACGAGTGCCGCCGCCGTCTCGTCGCACGACGTCTCGATCCCGAGGATCACGAGGCCTGCTCTGACGACGCCGGCTCGCGCCACATGATCAGCGCGTCTTCGCGATTGTCCGTGTAGTAGCCGCGGCGCGTGCCTCG
>JBOHBA010000243.1:0-3852 GCA_050698095.1 Gaiellaceae bacterium | reverse complement strand
CGAGCTGCTCCGAGATCCCGTCGTCGTTCGTCGCGACGAAGCCGCCGACCACGTCGGAGTGGCCGCCGATGTACTTCGTCGTCGAGTGAAGAGACAGGTCGGCGCCGAGCGCGAGCGGCTGCTGGAGGTACGGGGTCGCGAACGTGTTGTCGACGACCACGAGCGCGCCCGCGGCATGCGCCGCCTCGGACGCCGCCCGAAGGTCGACGATGTTGAGCAACGGGTTGGTCGGCGTCTCCAGCCAGACGAACCGCGTCCGCTCCGCGAGATGAGCCGTGAGCCCGGTGGAGAGCTCGTCGGACGAGAGGAACGTGAAGCGGTAGCCCTTCGGCTCGAACACCTTCGTGAACATGCGGTAGATGCCGCCGTACACGTCGTTGACCGCGACGACGTGATCCCCCGGCGAGAGGAGGTGCATGAGGGTCGTCACGGCCCCGAGGCCGGACGAGAAGGCGTGCCCGTGCGCGGCGCCCTCGAGCGACGCGAGGCATTCCTGGAGCGCAGTCCGAGTCGGGTTGGCGACGCGCGCGTAGTCGTAGCCCTTGTGGACACCCACCGCCTCCTGCACGAACGTCGACGTCTGGTAGATCGGCGTCGTCACCGCGCCCGTCGCGGGGTCGGGCTCCTGGCCCTCGTGGATCGCGCGCGTCTCGAACTCCACGGGGCGGATGCTACTCAGCGACTGGGGTCTGGCTTAAGCCAGACCCCCGACTTCACGCGCTCGGCGCCGAGGAAGGCCGCCAGGCTGCCCAGGGCTTCGTCCGCACGCGACGTGTCGCCCCACGCGCCGAGCATCTCGAGCGTCCCGGTCCGCCGGTCGAAGCGAGGCTCGACACGCCCCACGAGGCGGTCGCCGACGAGGATGGGCAGCACGTAGTAGCCGTACTCCCTCTTTACCTTCGGGACGTACATCTCGAGCCGGTAGTGGAAGTCGAACAAGGCCTCCGTCCGGTTGCGATCGTGGATGAGCGGGTCGAACGGGGAGAGGAACGTCACGCGATCCGGAACGGCACCATCGGCCGCGGCGGGGTGCGTTTGCCATCCCTTCCTCGTGAGCCGTACGCCCTGTGTGCGGAAGCGCTGCTCAGCGAGGACACCGTCGGCTTCCCGCACGGACATCGTTTCAACCTCCGGATACCAACGCTCGGCGAGATCCCACAGCCGCTGCTTCCCTTGCCGGCCGGCGACTGCCACGACGCCGTGCGCATAGAGGATCTCGAGCATGAGCGTGACCTCTCGCGTGCCCCACCAGCGGTGCGGCTCGTCCGGCCGGGGCGCCAGCTCGTGCTGGAGATCGCGCGACGGCATCGGCCCGTTGCGCCGGAGCTCACGCAGCACATAGCGCTTGAAGCGGGCGTTCTGCTCGAGGAAATCGTGGCTCCAGCGCTCGTGCTTGTAGTGCCGGCTCCGCCTGCGGCGCCGCATGCGTGCCTGCGCCAGCGGCAGCGCCTCGATCGGCCAGATGAAGGCGTTCCACTCGAAGAGCTTTCTCTCGTCCCAGAGCAGGCGGTCGAGCTCGCCGACGTCATAGCGGCCGAGGCGGCTCCAGAGAACCAGTTGCTGCGGCGGCGCGACCGTCGAGATCGGGTCGATCTGGAGGCGGCCCAGCGTGCGAATCGTGTCGAGGAGGCTCGTCGCCGAGCCGTCGAGCAACTGTGCGCGCACAGCGATCCGGCGCGCCTCCGCGGGCGAGACGATCCTCATCGGACGACGTGCTCGAGCCCGATCGTCCGGCGCAGCTTGTCGAGCGCGCGTTCGAAAGCGTGGTCGAGCGCGGCCGACGGCCTCACGCCATGCTCGACGTGGAGCGTTTTGACGACGAGAGCGCCCTCGTTCCGCTCCGACTTGAGATCCGCACGACCCACGATGCGATCGCGCCAGAGGAGCGGGAGCACGTAGTAGCCGTACCGCCGCTCGGGAGCGGGTTTGTAGACCTCGATCAGGTGGTCGAACTTGAAGAAGCGCCGCGCGAAGAGGCGGTCCCAGAGCAGGTTGTCGAAGGGGGAGAGGAGCACGGCGGCGGCCGGTTTCGGCGGGTCGAGATCGGCGCCGGCGGGCACGAGCACGTCCGCGCCGCCGTCCTCGACGCGCACTCGTTCGAGGACCCCGTCGCGTACGAGCCTGTTCACGGCCGGACGGATCCGGGTGCTGCCGCCCCGTAGCCGCCAGTGCTCCACGACTCCCGACTCGGTCAGCGCGCCTCGCGCCCGCACGGCGCGTACCGCCAGCTCGCGGAGCCGCATCTCCTCATCCGGCTCGGGCGTATCCAGCACGTCGTGGGGGATCACGCGCTCGGCCAGGTCGTAGAGCCGCTGGAACCCGCTCACCCGCCCTGCGATCACCACCTCGCCGCTGTTCCAGAGCGCCTCGAGCATGATTTTCGCGGGTTTCCAGTTCCACATTTCTCCGCCGCCCTTGCCGTCGAAGTCGCGGGACGTGATCGGCCCGCGCTCCCGAACCGCGGCGCGCACCTCCTCGGCGAGAGCGGGATGCTGCCCGATCACGTCGCCGCGCCACGGGTGGTGATTCCGCATCACGGGGCGAAACAGCGGCCACTCCTCGACCGGGATCAGGCAGGCCTCGTGCGCCCAGTACTCGAAGATGCGACCGTCGCCGAGCAGTCGCGAGACGGTCTCGCGTGGGTACGCACCGACCCGTGAGCCGAGCGCTATCCGATGGCTTCGCTCGACCGCCGTGATGGAGTCGAGCTGCACGCACGAGAGCGCACGGATCGCGCCCTCCACTTCGCGGCGTGTCCCGCGCCGTGCACGGGGCGCGTACGCCTGCGCCGCGATCGCGAGCCGGCGAACGGCAGCGACGGAAATCGTCCGCATTGGCTCAACCTAGCTGTCGGCGATTCCCCTCGATCGGGCGCTCCCGCATCGGGAATCGTTCATGAGCGGATCATCAACGATTCACGGTTGGGTCATTTGACTCGGGTACCGTCATTCGTGCCGGCCCTCTCGACTTTCCCTTCGGAGCCGGTCCCTTCTCCCCACCAGGAGGTCTCTCATGTCGCGCACATCAATGCTGGTCGTGGTGCTGCTCGTCGCCGTCGGCTTGGCGGTGGCGCTGCTCGCCTACACGGCCCGCGACGGCTCGAGCTCGACGGCGTCTGCCGTCGCAACGATTCCACAGCCGACTGCGGCGCAGCTACAAGCGGCATACCTGGGGAAGCTCCCTGTTGCACCCGAGAGCGAGCGGGTCGACGTCGTCGCCCCGGCGTTCTCCGATCCGACCGCGATCACGAACCCGCTCTTCCCGATCAGCGAACTCCACTCGGCTGTGCTGAACGGCACGGTTGACGGGAAGTCGTTCCATACGGAGACCACGCTTCTCCCCGAGACGCGGCTCATAGAGTGGAACGGGCGCGCGGTCGAGACACGCATCTCGCAGTACGCGGCGTTCCTCGACGGCCGCATCGAGGAGGTCGCTCTCGACTACTACGCACAGGCCGACGACGGCTCCGTCTGGTACTTCGGCGAGGACGTCTTCAACTACGCGAACGGCAACATCGCCGACACCGACGGGACTTGGCTCGCCGGCGTGGATGCGCCGCCGGCGATGATCATGCCCGCGACTCCGAAGGTCGGCGACGTGTACCGGCCCGAGAATGCGCCCGGGCTCGTCTTCGAGGAGGTCACCGTGAAGTCGGTCGACCGGACGGTGCGTGGCCCGCACGGCCCTGTGACCGGAGCAATCATCGTCAGCGAGCTCCACCAGGATGGCTCTCGCGAGAAGAAGACGTTCGCCCCCGGCTACGGGGAGTTCTTCACCGGCTCGGGTGGGGACGTCGAGGCGATTGCTCTCGCTGTGCCCACCGACGCGCTCGATGGCCCGGCGCCGGATGAG
>JBOHBA010000242.1:0-7569 GCA_050698095.1 Gaiellaceae bacterium | reverse complement strand
TTGCCGAGGTGGAGCGAGCCCGTCGGACTTGGTGCAAAGCGGACGCGAACCGCCATCAGGCGTCGATCGTGACGTGTCCAGGCTGTGACGAGACACGATCCACCCACGCCCGGATCGCGGGATACGGCTCGAGGTCGAAGTCACCTTCGTGCGCGACGTGCGTGTACGCGTACAGCGAGATGTCCGCGATCGAGTAGCGCCCGCCGACGAAGAACTCGTGGCTCGCGAGATGCCCTTCCATCGCGTCGAGCGCTGCGTAGCCACCCTTCGTCTTCGCCGGAATCCGATCCGCGAAGCGCTCCGGTGTTCCGGAGTACGCCAGCCAGAACCGCACGACGGCGATGTACGGCTCGTGGCTGTACTGCTCGAAGAACATCCACTGCAGCGTCTGCGCGCGTTCATACGGGTCATCGGAGACGTACTGCGTCCCGTCGCCGAAATACCAGAGGATCGCGTTGGACTCGGCCAAGGGGCGACCATCGTCGAGGACGAGCGTCGGCACGCGCAACGCGGGGTTGAGCTTCCCCAGCGCCTCTTGGCGGTTCGCCCTGTCCACCACAGACATCTCGATCGTCTCGTACTCGAGGCCGAGGTGGGCCAGCAGCAGCCGCACCTTGTAACAGTTGCCCGAGACCTGCGAGTTGTAGAGAAGCACCCCCGGACGCTACCGGTAGTCGGGGTTCGCGAAGTCGAAGCGGCAGCCGGCATCCCAGAGCGAGCGCTGGTTCCCGTGCGAGGGCACGCCACCCGCGTCCTTGAGCATCCTCGCGAGATGCAGCAGGTTCCAGGTCATGAACGTCGTGTTCCGATTCGTGAAGTCGTTGCCGGGTCCGCCGGAGCCGGGATCGAGGTAGGACGGGCCTGGGCCGGCCTCGCCGATCCAGCCGGCATCGGCCTGCGGCGGAATGGTGTAACCGAGATGCTGCAGCGAATAGAGGATGTTCATCGAGCAGTGCTTCACCCCGTCCTCGTTGCCGGTGATGAGACAGCCGCCGGCCTTGCCGTAGTACGCGTACTGGCCGTGCTCGTTGAGCAGGCTCGAACAGGAGTAGAGCCGCTCGATGATGTGCGTGCAGACAGACGACTTCTCGCCGAGCCAGATCAGCGAGCCGAGCACGAGGATGTCCGCGGCTTGCACCCGCTTGTACAACTCGGGCCACTCGTCCGACGCCGCTCCGTGCTCGCGCATGTCCGGCCAGACACCGAGCGCGATGTCATGGTCGACGGCGCGAACGAGCTCCACGTCAACGCGGTTTCGCTCCATGATCGCCATCGAGATCCGCATCAGCCCTTCGGTGTGCGAGAGCTCGGGCGACGGCTTGAGCGTGCAGTTGACGTAGAGCGCGCGGAGGTCGGAGAAGTCCCAGCGGCTGGTCGTGCAGAGCTCCTCCTGGAACTCGGTCAAGGTCATGGCTGCCTCCCGGTCGGTGGTGTTGCGTACAGTCGCACGCGTGGAGCAGGTGTTGCTGGAGTGGTTCTCCAAGGCAGGGCGTGACCTACCGTGGCGACACACGCGCGACCTGTACGCGATTCTCGTAAGCGAGGTGATGCTGCAACAGACGCAGGTCGAGCGGGTCGTCCCGCGGTACCTGGCCTGGCTCGAGCGCTGGCCGACCGTCGAGTCGCTCGCCGCCGCCTCGCCGGCAGACGTGATCCGCGAATGGCAGGGGCTCGGCTACAACCGCCGCGCGCTGAACCTCCACCGCGCGGCGCGGCTCATCGAGGCGAACGGCTGGCCCGACAACCTCACCGTTCTGCCCGGTGTCGGGGCGTACACGGCCGCCGCGATCCGCCGATTCGCGTTCGGCGAGGACGTGCTCCCGGTGGACGTCAACGTCGAGCGCGTCCGGCGTCGCACCGGCGTGACGTTCTCCCCGCAAGCCGCTCAAGCGCTCATGGACATCGGCGCCACGATCTGCCTGGCTCGCATTCCGCGCTGCGATGCCTGCCCCCTGCGTGACGAGTGCCCGTCACGCGACATCCGCGAGCAGCCCGCGCGCAAGCAGGGGCCGTTCGAGGGCTCGTTCCGGCAGCGGCGGGCATCAGCCCTTCGCCTGATCGCCGAATCGAAGCGCGAGGTAGAGGCCCTCGACGACGAAGCCGTCCGCTCGCTCGAGCAAGACGGCCTCGTCGTGGTCGAGGACGGCATTGCCGCCCTGCCGGCCTAGACGCTTAGAGAACGGGACAGTTGACGACGATCGGCATCGCCCGAACCGACACGTCGCCCGCCTTCCGCGCCGCACGTACCGCCGCAGCAGAGCGAAGAACTCGTGCGGACACACCTTCTTTCCACGTGACGAGTCGGACAGCCCAGAGCGGCGTGTAGTCCTTCCGACCGGGAACCGTGTCGATGACGTTGCGTTGTCCTTCCCCTCCGTTGGTGAACGCCCAGATGGGCGCGGTCTTGTTGCCGGGCTTGAGCTTCACCGGCCCGAAGTCGAAGTACGAGACGACCTCGCCCCTGTAGAAACCGAGCGTCACGTCCTGCGAGAACGTCCTTACCGGCCCGTCGGCCGCGAGCGCCGGGAGCGCCGACGCCGCGATCGCGGTCGCGAGCAGTGCTGCCAGAACCAGAGCCTTCTTCATCGCTGTCCCCTTCCGTCGGTTGATCACACGACGGTAGAGCGCGGCCATTACGCAGTCCTGACAGCCCGCTGAACAGGCCCTGAATTCACCTCCTCGTAACCGATTCGCGAGCACAATGCGACGATGGCAACCGTCCTCGTCGTCGACGACGAGCCGATCGTCCGCGAGGTCGTCGTCAGGTACCTCGCCCGCGAGGGGCACGAGACCCTCGAGGCCGCCGACGGGAACACCGCGCGCGGCGCGATCGAGCGCTCGGAGCCGGATCTCGTCGTCCTCGACGTGATGCTTCCCGGAACCGACGGCCTCGAGCTCTGCCGCTGGATCCGCGCACGGTCGGAGCTGCCGGTGATCATGCTGACCGCACGCGGCGAGGAGGCCGATCGAATCGTCGGCCTCGAGCTCGGCGCGGACGACTACGTGACGAAGCCGTTCTCTCCACGCGAGCTGGCCGCCCGCGTACGCAGCGTCCTGCGCCGAGCCGCGCCGACTGGAGAGACCGTCGAGCGCCTCACCTTCGGCGATATCGAGCTCGAGCGGACAACTCGCGAGGCCCGCAAAGCCGGCGCGGAGGTACGTCTGACCGCCAAGGAGTTCGACCTGCTCTGGTTCCTCGCAAGCCATCCGCGGCGGGTCTTCTCCCGCGACCAGCTGATGGCCAGCGTGTGGGGGTACACGGCCGCCCTCGACACCGGGACCGTCACCGTCCACGTCCGGCGCCTGCGGGAGAAGGTCGAAGACGACCCGTCCGAGCCGAAGTACCTGGAGACGGTCTGGGGCATCGGCTACAGGCTCGCCGCGTGATCGCGAACGCGCTGATCGTCGCGCTTGCGACCCTCGGGATCGGGCTCGGTCTCGCGGCCCTCCTTCGCCTCCTGCCCACCGTGCGACTTCAACTCGCGGGCCTGGCGGTCCTCGCCGTTCTGCTCCCTCTCGGCGCGGTGCTCGCGTCGGGGTGGGTCATGTTCCACATGGGCGACGACGTGAAGATCCTCGCGGTCACGGCAGCTTCGGCGCTGACCGCGCTCATCGCTGCTCTCCTCGTCGCGCGATCGATCGCCGACTCCGTCGACCGTGTGCGCGCAGCGTCAGTCGAGCTCGCGCAGGGAAATCTCGACGCGCGCGCCCCGGAGGGAGGCCCTGCCGAGGTCGCCGAGCTGGCCGCGTCCTTCAACGAGATGGGGGCGAATCTCGGCCGCCTCTTCGACACCCGACGCGAGCTCGTCGCCTGGGCGAGTCACGATCTGCGAACGCCGCTCGCCAACATGCAGGCGATGCTCGAGGCGCTCGAGGACGGTCTCGGCTCGCCGGAGGAATACGTGCCCGTGCTTCGCGAGCAGGTGCGAGTCCTGTCGATGCTCGTCGACGACCTGTTCGAGCTCGCACAAATCGATGCCGGCGCGCTGACTCTCGAGCTTCATCGTCTACCCGTGGCGCCGGTCGTCTCGAGCAGCCTCCGCGGAGTCGAGGCCGAGGCACGCAGCCGCCAGGTGACGCTCGCTGCCGAAGTCGAGGAGGACGTGACCGCGCGCTTCGCGCCCGAGAAAGTCGAGCGGGTGCTCATGAACCTCCTGACGAACGCGCTCCGGCACACCCCGAGCGACGGCGCCGTCGCTGTTCGCGTCGAGCCGCGTAACGGCGAGGTGCAGGTCGCGGTCGAGGACACGGGTCACGGCCTGGACGCCGAGGCACAGGAGCGGATGTTCGAGCGCTTCTGGCGCGGCGATCAATCGCGGTCGTCGCGTGGCGCCGGCCTCGGTCTCGCAATCGCCCGCGGCCTGGTGGAGGCCCACGGCGGCCGCATCTGGGCCGAGGACCGCGAGGGCGGAGGCGCTCGGGTCTGCTTCACCTTGCCCGCGGCTTGATCCACAGGTCGTGGCAGCGGAAGGTGATTCGCCGCGCCACTAAGCATTGCGTTAGGAGCTCTAAGCTCGTCGGCCGAACGAAGTAAGCCGATCACGCTTCCTCAACCCGATGCACATGCTGTCAGGTCGATGTCCTTATTGACACCACGTTCAGTGGTTGCTATACAAGACAAGTAACCATGTGTAGTGGTGGCACTTAGAGGAGGTTGGACATGGCACCCAGTCGGTCTCGCTCGTCGTTTCGCCCGGTCCTCGTCGCGCTCGTGCTCGTCGCAGCGGCGCTCGCAGTCCAGCTGCCGCTGGCGGCGGCGTCAGAGCAGGCGCCGTTCGCTGTGCAACTGCTACGGGTCACTGTGCCCACCGACACGGATCGCGACCGGCTCACCAGCCTCGGCCTCGACCTGACCGAGCATGCCGGGCCCGCCTACGTCGAGGTCGTCGTGCACACGGCGGACGACCTCGCACGCCTCGCCGGGAGCGGCCTCGCGTGGACGGTCACCATCCCGGACCTCGGGCTGCGCGAGATCCAGAACAACCAGATGAACGCCGCGTACGCGCAAGCCACCTCCACCTCACCCCTGCCTTCGGGCCGCGACACCTACCGGACGCTGGCCGAGTACAACGCCGATCTGCGCGCTCTCGCGGCGAACAATTCGGGACTCGCCAAGCTCTTGACGCTCAGCCGACAGTCGGTCGAAGGCCGCGAGATCCTCGGCGTCGAGATCAGCGACGACGTCGCGTCGACGTCGGACGGCAAGCCGGTGTTCCTGATGATGGGCCTTCATCACGCCCGCGAGTGGCCGTCGGGCGAGCACGCGATGGAGTTCGCGATCGACCTCGTGAAGGGTCACGCGTCAGGGGACGCACGGATCACGGACCTGTTGAAGCGGACACGCGTGCTCGTCATTCCCGTCGTGAACGTGGACGGCTTCGAGCAATCGCGCAAGTGGGGCGACCTCGTGGACACACGCGAGGTCGACCAGGGAGGCACGGTCACGATCCTCGGGAACCCGGGCAACGCTTACAAGCGGAAGAACTGCCGAGTCGCGGACGGCCAATCGACGCCGCCCGGCGGCTGCGAGATCACGAGCCCTGGCGGCTACGGGATCGGTATCGACCTGAACCGCAACTACGGCGGCCTCTGGGGCGGCCCAGGCGCATCGGACCTCTTCGCCGATCCGACGTACCGCGGTGCAGGACCGTTCTCGGAGCCGGAGACGCAAGCCGTCCGCGAGCTGATCTCGTCGCGCCAGGTAACGACGTTGATCACCAACCACACGTTCTCGAACCTCGTCCTGCGGCCGCCCGGTATTCGCTCCGCCGGGGAGACCGTCGACGAGGGCGCCATGAAGGATCTCGGCGCCCAGATGTCTGCGCAGAACGGCTATCGCAACATTCACGGCTGGCAGCTCTACGACACGACGGGAACAACCGAGGACTGGTCGTACTCCGCGACCGGCGGGTACGGCTACACGTTCGAGATCGGGCCGAACGAGTTCCATCCGCCGTTCCAGCAGATGATCGACGAGTACCTCGGCGCCGGGATCTACACGGGGAAGGGCAACCGCGAGGCGTACCTGATCGCGCTCGCGAACGCGGCCGACGCCTCTGAGCACTCGGTGATCTCGGGTAAGGCGCCCGCCGGCGCCGTGCTCAGGTTGACCAAGGAGTTCGTGACCAAGACGTCGCAGGATGGTCTGACGATCCAGGACAAGCTCGAGTCCACGTCGATCGTGCCGTCGAGCGGCAAGTTCACATGGCACGTGAATCCCTCGACCCGGCCTGAGGTCATGGAGCATCGTGTGCGGATCCTCGCGCAGGAGCCGACCCGCGAGGAGACGACGACCAAGGCGGCCGTCGTGTGGGGCCCGGGCGACCACGTCGACATCCCGTTCTCGATGCCGGAGACAGGCGTCGGCGCGCTCAAGGTGAACCTCGACTGGCCGACGCCGGACGACATCGATCTCTACGTCTACCACGTCCAGCCCGACGGATCGCTGCTCGAAGTGGGCAGCTCCGGTGGGTTCGTGCTCGAGAAGGAGGAGGCGCTCGTCGAGCTCCCGGAACCGGGGAACTACGTGCTGCGAGCGGAGAACTTCGCCTCGATCACGACAACGTTCACGATGACTGCGGGCCTCTACGGGAGCGTCGGGGAGGACGTCTTCGGCGGAGGCATCGTCGAGAGCTACACGCTGTCATGCGCGAGGCCCAACGGGACCGTGCTCCAGACGACCACCGTGGCCGTCGACCGCGGCAAGACCAAGAAGGTCGACCTCCGCGAATGCATTCGGAGGTTCAAGAGCTAGCGACGCGAGAAAGGTCGGGGCCGGTCGCGCTCGCCGCGCGGAGCCGGCCTCGGCCCGCGCGATCGCTCATGTCTCCATCGAGGCACGGACGGCCATATCCAGGTAGAGGATCGCAAGGGCGGCTGCGCTCGGGTGTGCGTCACACTGCCGGCGAGCTGATCACACCCGGTGCAACACCCACACGTTCGGCTCGACATGCGTGCCGATGCCTTCTTCGACTACGAGCGTTGCCAGCCCGTTGGGGAAGACATACGCGCCGTCCTCCGGGAACCTCATCCCGGTCCACTTCTCCCACTCGGCGACGGCGCCCGCAATGTCAGCCCCGCGGGCGCGGGGGAGCGAGGATCTCACCGCCGACGACTCGTGGATGCGGATCCAGGGATCGAAATGCGAACCGTCGTCGCGCCGCCACTCCGCGTAACGCCCGATCGGGATGAGCGGGTAACGCTCCTTCAAGGTCGGGCGCACCGGGGCGACTACGCCCGCCGACAGGCCCGCCGCGCGCGTTGTCGGTGAGCGTCTTGATCATCCCGCTCGACAGCTGTCTTCCACGATGGGCGGGAGCAACGCTGATCGCGATCGCCATGAGCGCTGTGTGAGGCAGGCCCGATGTCATCCCGTGCACGAAGCCCTCCTCCCAGCCCGACGGCACGTCGCCCAGCCTCCCGTCCGACGGCAGCGACACGGCGCGTGCCTCCGCGAGGAGCTCCTCGCGTCGAGAAGCGCCACCTGGAAGTCCGCGAACGCCGTGTACAAGCGGTCCAAGTAGAGGTCTCCGACCTCGCGGTTCGTCAGGTATTTGGGCCAAACAGGCT
>JBOHBA010000241.1:0-2561 GCA_050698095.1 Gaiellaceae bacterium | reverse complement strand
CTCTTCTTCTTCGTCGCGCTGTCGGAATGATCCGGAATCCCTCTCTCCGACCTGTCGCGATGAGAGAGCCGCGGGACGAGGGGCGTTGAACGCCTACGTCAGGCGACAACGCACGAGTGTTCGCACCACCCGGAGCCCGTCGAGAGCCGTGAGTTTCTTCCCCGCCTCGCGTGAGCGTGCCTTGTAGGAGATCGGCACCTCGTGGATCCGCTCTCCAGCGCGGAGCACGCGAGCCGCGATCTCGGGCTCTATCGCGAAGCCCGGCTCGCGCAGCGGCAGCGACCGGAACAGCTCGGTGCTCATCGCCTTGTGGCACGTCATCACATCCGAGATCCAGCAGTTGTAGAGCACGTTCGTCGCGAGCGTGACGGCCTTGTTCCCCAGCACGTACCAGAAGCTGAAGGAGGACTGCGAGGTCCATGCGCGGGTGCCGAAGACGACCCGCGCCTCTCCGGCGACCAGAGGCTCGAGGATGTCCGCGAGATCCGCTGCGCGGTACTCGAGGTCGGCGTCGAGGATCGCGGCGAAGGCCCCTTGCGCGTGCGCGAGAGCAGTCCGAACCGCTGCCCCCTTTCCCTGGTTGCCGGGGTGGAACACGACCCGAACGTTGTCCGGCCACGTATGCGAGCCGAGCACGTCTCGGGTTCCGTCTGTGGAGCCGTCGTCGACGACGATCAGCTCGCGCGCGCCGATCGGAAGCTCGGCAGCCAGCGCGTCGTCGATCGCGGCCTCGATCGTCGCTCGCTCGTTGAAGACGGGCATGAGGATTGAGAGGTCTGGATGCATTGACGGGAATGCTGCGCGAGCGTCCGGCTGACGCGCGTTCTCCGCTCTAGGGAATTGCCGAGAGTCGGCTGAGCTGGAGAGCTCCGGGCGCGCCCACGAGTGCGTCGAGCGTTGTCCTCGCCTTCGTCGTGAACGCCGCCACAGCCACCGGCGACGGGAGTGCTCGGGCCGCGTCGCCGGAGAGCACGGGCAGCGACCGTGCCACGATCACGTCGGCTGGGACGGTCAGCTCGACCGAATGCGGCTCGATCGTGGTCCATCGTCCACCGGGGTACTGGCGGACGCGCACGATTTCGAGCGTGACCGAGCCGGCGCCGCCCGCCATGAGCTTTCCGCGCAGTCCGAGGCTGAACTCGGAGCCGGACCTGGCCGCGAAGAGCGGTCGGCGCGCGCGCTTCAGGTGTCCGAACGGATTCACGGGAGCGCCTCCGCCCGGGTGAACCTCGAAGTGAAGTCCCGGGCTCCCGTCTTGATCTCCTGAGTCGCCGTTGAATCCGATCGGCTCACCGGCTGTGACAGCGGCGCCATCCCCAACCGCATAGGCGACATCGCGAGCGCACCGACCCCGATTGTCGTTGCCCTGTGTCAGGTCGTTGTTGAGATGGATGTACAGGTACATCGTTCCGCTGCGACCGTAGAGGTAGAGCATGCAGCCGCCGCGACTCGAGCTCGCGTACTCGACCCGGCCCGACTCGACCGCCACGAGCACTGCGCCACGAGGCACCGGCATGTCGATCCCCTCGTGCCGGCCGTTCGGACGTGGGTCGCCGTAGTTGTCCGAGAGGTCGGTCTTCTCGACGAGCGGAAAGACGAGCCGCGGAACGCCGTACTCGCGCCCGGTTGCCGCAGTAGTCGTCACAGAGGCAGCTGCGAAGCCGCCGATCAGGAGGGAGAGGATGGCCCTTCGGGCTGTCGTGCGGTGGCGTCTCATGCGGGAAGGTACTCCGGTTCGCGCGCGAAGGGCGGCAGGCTACCAGGGCCGCGGTTGCGTCGTCGAGGCCGCGCAGCGCCCGGCTAGAGTCCGCGCCGATGAAGATCGCCGTCTGCGTGAAGCACGTGCCGGACGCGACCGTCCACAAGCGGATCGACCCTGGAACCAAGCGGCTCGATCGCTCCGGCGAGTCCGGGCTCAACGCGATGGATCTGAATGCCGTCGAGGAAGCGCTCCGGATCAAGGAGGCGCACGGCGGAGAGGTCGTCCTCGTCTCGCTCGGCCCGGCGAAGGCGGCCGACTCGCTGCGGAAGGCGCTCGCGATGGGGGCGGACAGGTCGGTGCTTGTCACGGATGACGCGGCAGCCGGGTCGGACCTGCTCGGGACGAGCCGCGTGCTTGCCGCCGTGCTCGAGCGCGAGGCGGCCGATCTCGTTCTGTTCGGACAGGCCTCGAGTGACGGCGACGGCGCTGTCCTCTGGGCCTCCGTCGCCGATCGGCTGCGACGGCCGGTGATCTCGCAGGTCGCGTCGCTCACGGTCGATGCCGGCTCGATCACCGGCAAGCGGCAGACGGAGCATGGCTACGACGTGATCTCGGCTTCGCTGCCCGCGGTCGTCGCCGTCTCGGATGCGATCAACGAGCCCCGCTACCCGTCTCTCAAGGGAATCATGGGCGCGAAGAGCAAGCCCCAGGAGTCGCTGGCGCTCGCCGATCTGGGCGTCACCGCCGAGACCGTCGGGCAGGCCGGATCGCAGACGACGGTGCTCGAGCTCGGGCCCCCGCCCTCACGAGGGGACCAGATCAAGATCGAGGACGACGGCAGCGCGGCGCAGAAGATCCT
>JBOHBA010000240.1:0-5087 GCA_050698095.1 Gaiellaceae bacterium | reverse complement strand
CCCCACGTCAGAGGATCCTCGAAAAAGCCCGCGTAGAGGAACGAGTGGACGACGAGCACGAGCAGGACCGCGCCCAGTGCGACCGCGAGCGTCCGATCCGTGCGAGCGACGCGCACGAGCGCCCAGGTGGCGGCCGCGAGCAGCCATGAGTAGAGGGCAAAGCCGACAACACCGAGCTCCGCAAGCACGGTGAGCGGGGTCGTGTGTGACGCGTTGCGGCTGGGGGAGCCCTTCTTCGCGATCTCGGCGCTCGCCTGCGGCTGGCCGCCGACGCCGACACCCGCGACCGGTCGTTCCGTGAAGGCGTCGAACGTGACACGGACGAGTCGCGACCTTCCGCTCGTCACGTCCTTCGCGGACCGTCCGCCGACGGCGTCCGCTGCGACGGCGCCGGCCGCGAGCGTGGCCACGAGCGCGGTCGCCGCGAGGGCGATTCGTACGCGCCGGCCCGATCCCACGAACGCGACCGCGAACGTGACGACGAACAGGGCGACGAAGCTGGACTGCGAGTACGAGTAGAAGAGACCCCAGAACAAGAACGCGACAACCACCGACGCCAGCACCCATTCCAGCGCTCGCCCT
Source organism: Gaiellaceae bacterium (assembly GCA_050698095.1). Taxonomy (GTDB): domain Bacteria; phylum Actinomycetota; class Thermoleophilia; order Gaiellales; family Gaiellaceae; genus GMQP-bins7. The sequence goes on along the minus strand of JBOHBA010000240.1, from coordinate 4,505 downwards.
CGTCGAATGAGAATCGCGACGAGCAACACGGCGATCGGGACGACGAGGTAGCGCCCGTACAGGCTCGGGTCCTTGAAGAGCGAGGTGACGCGGAAGAACGACGTGTACGCGTTTGCGACCTCGACGTCGCGCGCGAAGAACACGGTTCGGGTCTGTGCTTGCCAGATGCCGACCACGGCGAAGAGCGCTCCGAGTGCGACGACGGCAACGAGGAGCACCCGCGGCAGCCACGCCGCGAGCGGGCTGCGTACGACTGTGGCGAAGCCGGCGACGAACGGAAAGACGAAGAACGCGAGCGCGATCGCTCCCGCGCGCTCGTCCCAGGTCCACAGGAACGAGGTCGCGGAGAAGGTCACGAGTGCGGCGAGCGGAAGCGCGAGCAGGAAGGGAGGCGGCGCTGGGCGTTCGCCGCGAGCGATGCGGTACGCGAGCGCAAGCACTGCCGCCGCGACGACGAGGTAGAGCGGAAGGAGGAGAAAGGCGTCCTCCGCTCCCAGGCGAACCGGAATCCGGAACGGCGCCGCGCAGAGGAGCACAACCGGAACGACCGTCGGATAGCGGACGAGCAGAACGGCGCCGAGGATCGCCGCGACGACTCCGACGGCCACGAGGCCGAGTCCGGTCGGCTCGGTGAAGAGGAGGCGGAGGTCGTCGTCGCCGACGAGCGAGCGTCCGATGCCGGCAGTTGCGATCGCGAGCAGCGCGAGCCCCGCGAGCGGCAGCAGGCGCCCGCGTGGGATGAGAACGAGCAGGGCGCCGAGCGCGCCGACGAGCGCGGCAACCTGAGCTGCCTCCGTGTGCTCCACGACCGAGGACGTTACGTGTTTGCTGGTTGAATAGCCCGGTGATCGAGGCCTGGAGAAAGGCGCTCGTGCTCGCGCCACACACGGACGACGGCGAGCTCGGCTGCGGAGGGACGATGGCGCGCCTGGTCGAGGGCGGATGCGAGGTTCGCTACGTTGCCTTCTCGATCGCCACCCGGTCGCTGCCGCCAGGTTTCGAGCCCGACACGCTCGCGCGCGAGGTGCGCGAGGCGACCGGCGAGCTCGGGATTCCCGAGACGAGCCTCACTGTTCACGACTTCGACGTGCGCACGTTTCCCGAACGGCGCCAGGACATCCTCGAGCTGCTCGTCGCGCTGTGGGAGGAGTGGCAGCCGGATGTCGTCTTTCAGCCTTCGCACCACGACGTGCACCAGGATCACCAGACGATCGCGCAGGAGGGCCTCCGCGCGTTCAAGCGGACGACGATTCTCGGCTACGAGGTGCCGTGGAACAACTTCGATTTCTCGTACGGCGCGTACATCGCCCTCGAGAAGCGGCACATCGAGCGAAAGGTCGCGGCTCTCTCCCGGTATGCCTCGCAGCAGCATCGGCGGTACGCCGACCCCGAGTACATCTGGAACCTCGCGCGCGTGCACGGCGTGAACGTGAACCGCGAGTATGCGGAGTGCTTCCAGGTGTACCGCATCGTCGCGTAGCCTCGAGCGCCGCTTGCGGATTAGCGAGCGAGACGAAGGCGCGCGCCGATCGCCTTTCGCTCGGCCGGAAGGTAGAAGCCGAGCGGGAGCAGCACGAGCGGGTAGAGGAGCGCGAGCGGTAACGCGACGGCGAGGCCTCCATCCACAAGCTTCCCGGCGGTCACGAGGGCGACCCCCACAGCGGCGGCGGTCGCGACTCGCCTCCACTGGTATGGCACCGGGTAGATCCGCTGCGCCCACCAGGCCATGCCCACGAACATGGTCGTGAACGCCGCGATCGTCGCGACGGCGGCGCCCATCATCCCGTAGCGCGGGATCAGAAGAAGGTTCAGCGCGACGTTCACCCCGGCCCCGGCGCCGGTCACGACCCAGTTGAACTGCGTCCGTTTGGCACGGCCGACGCCGATCGCGACGACGATGTACGCGGCGAACGCCACGGTGGAGAACGCGAGCGGGCCGACGACCCGCGACGACTCGGCGAAAGCCGGCGCCGCGATCCACTCGACGATCCACGGCGAGAGGAGAGCGAGCACCGCGGCCACCCACGTCGTCAGGAACACGAGGTAGGTCAAGACGTAGCCGTACGTGCGCTTGGCCTGCTGGTCGTCCTCGATCGAGTACGCGAAGGCCGGCCAGGCGAGCCGGAATGCCGTGAGCAGCAGAACCAATGCGGAGGCGATGCGGACGCCGACTGAATAGAGGCCGACCTCTTCGGTGTCCGCGAGCTTCACGAGAAAGAGCCGATCCGAGAAGTTCGTCATCCAGAGGAAGAGCGCGGTCGGCAGCAGCGGGACGCCGAAATGGTTCATTCTTCTGAGGAGGCCGCGGTCGAATTGGAGGCCGAGCTGCTCGCGCCGGTATCCGAGAAGAGCTGCGTAGACGATGAGCGTGCCGGTGAAGTTGCCCACGATCACGCCGATCGGGCCCTTCTCGAGCGCGACGACGAGGATCAGCGTCGCTCCGATCGTCAGCAGGATGTTGGAGAGGCTCGCTGCGACGAACGCCGTCGAGCGCTCCTCCACCCGGAAGAGCGACGTCAGCTGCTCGTAGTTCATGCCCGCCCAGAGGCCGACGAACGCGGCCATGACGAGCTCGGTGTCATCGGTGGAGCCGAAGAGGAGGCCGGCGATCGGCGCCGAGAGGAGGAGTCCCGCGACGAGCCCCGCCGTCGCCATGCCCATCGTGAACCAGAAGGACGTCCGGAGCAGGAGGCGCCGCGCCGCGGAATCGTCGGAGTCGAAGTAGAAGCGGAAGAAGGCGCTGTGAAGGCCCATCCGCAGGACGATCCCGATGACCGTTGTGAGCGCGATCAGGGTCTCGACCTTCCCGTAGTCCGAAGGCGAGAGGTATCTCGTGTAAAGAGGGAGGAGGAGGACGGCGAGGATGCGTGAGACGAGCCCGCCCAGCCCGTAGATCGCCGAGTGCTTGCCGAGTCGCTTGAGCTGTCCGCCGAGCGCGCCCACTAGAGCCGAGCGTAGAGAGCGTGCAGGCGGTCGGCGACGCGATCGAGGTCGTGAACCTGCTCGACGTAGGCGCGGGACGCCTCGCCGATCCGCCGGCGCTCGGTCGCGGACGCGACGAGCGGCTCGAGCTGTGCGCGAAGTGTCTCCTTCGCCGCTCGGACGATCGGCAGGCGCGTGTCGAGCTCCCTCTCGGTGCGCTCGACGGCCTCGTCGTGCAGGAACGTGACGACGGGCTTGCCGAGCGCCATGCACTCGATGGCGAAGAGCCCATACCAGCCTGCGTTCAGCTGGTCGACCACGATGTCGGCCTCGCGGTAGCGCTCGAACGCCTCGTCGTGGTGGAGCCCTTCGACGAGGACGAGGTCGGCGTCGAGTCTGTCACACGCCGCTATCACGTGCTCGGTTCCCTTGCGGCGTCGAGAGGAGGGCGCGTGCAGGATCACGGGGCGGGCGCGGTCGGACGGAGGCGCAGGGATGATCGCGCGCACGTCGATCCCGGGCGGGATCATCTCGGCCTCCGGAACCCAGCGGATCGCGTCGTACGAGCCGACCACCTGCGCGCCGGCCTTCTTCCCGAATGCCAGCTCGTCGGGCGTCTTCCCGCGGATGTCGGAGCCCAGGTAGTGCATCACCGACTTTCTGCGCAGCGCGCGCAGGATCGGGAACTGCAGCGACTGCGGCACGAGCGTCAGTCCGAAGTAGAAGTGGAAGACGTCGGTGTGCGGCAGCAGGCGGAGAAGCGCCGACCACTGGGTGAGCTGCTTGCGCGCGAGCCCGCCGTGCCGCTCGAGCGACCAGTCGGCCTCGGGGTGGAGCTGGTAGCGGTTGAAGACGATGAGCTTCGCGTCGACGCCGCGGCGGCGCAGCGCCTGCACGTTTGCCCACGGCACGCCGGCGGTATTCACGGGGCAGTGGACGACCCGTAGTGGCTCCGACGAGGGGTCAGACCCCGGGACACGGCGCGTTGGGACATGTCCCGGGGTCTGACCCCGGACGGTCATGTGCGGCGGCTCGGCGCTGGGGTCGGATCCCGGGGATCCCCGCTGCTCATCGGGACATGTCCCGGGGTCTGACCCCAGCTAGTCAAGGTTGATGCCGTCGGCGGCCAGTTGCTCCAGACGATGGGCCTTCTCGGCGTTGAGCATGGCGCGCATCGTCAAGCCCATCGTCGCGCCCTCGTACACCCAGATCGCCGGATGGACGAGGATCTGGAGCCACGCGAAGCCGCCTCCTCGCAGCTCCTCATGCGGGCAGCCCGAGCGCCAGTGCTGGTTCGAGTCCGACCGGTAGTTGTACGGCGAAAAGTAGGGCTCCGCATAGGCGTTGATCGCGCCCGGGATCGACTTCGACATGTACTCGCGCTCGGGGTTGTGCCACGAGACGACTGGGTCGAACCGCTCGTCGAGCTGCACGTGTGGGTACACGGCGTGCAAGCCGACTGCATGGCCGAGCTCGCGCAGCCGCGCGATCGCGGCGACACCCTCGCTCGAGGCGAGGTTGTAGAACACCGACTCCGTCATGAGCAGGTATGTCGAGAGGACTCCGAGCTCGGCCTCGAGCTC
>JBOHBA010000239.1:0-8095 GCA_050698095.1 Gaiellaceae bacterium | reverse complement strand
CTATGAGCGAGACGCTGATCGGGGTCGCCCGGCCGAGAATCGACGCTCCGGAGAAGGTCACGGGCGCGACGACGTTCGCCGCGGACGGGTATGTGCACGGGCTCCTGCACGCGCGTCTCGTGCTCGCGACCGAGGCTCACGCCCGAGTTCGCGCCGTGCATCGCGACGAAGCGCTGGTCGTCCCGGGTGTCGTCGCGGTGCTCGCGGCTGCCGATCTGCCGCTCGTGACCACCGGCACGGATCGAACCGCGGAGCCGCTCGCCCGCGAGGAGGTCGTCTTCGCGGGGCAACCCGTAGCGATGGTTATCGCCGAGACCGAAGCCGCCGCCGAGGACGGTGCGGAGGCGGTCGTCGTCGAGCTCGAGTCGCTTCCACCTGTCGTCGACCTCGAGGAGGCGATGCGCGTCGGCGCACCCCTCGCGCGCCTGCTCGAAGAGGCCGAGGAGGGCGGCGATCTCGAGTCGATTCACGCGGGCGTCGACCATGGCGAGGAGGACTCCGAGCGGGAGGAGCTGTCCGGGAACGTGCTCAACCGCATTCAGCGCAAGAACGGTGACGCTGACGCCGCGCTCGACGAGAGCGACGCTGTCGTCTCGGGAACCTTCCGGACGCCCTGGGTCTACCAGGCATACATCGAGCCGCAGGTCGCGACGGCTTGGATCGAATCGTCCGGGACGCTCGTGGTCTCCACCAGCACGCAGGGCTCGTTCGTCACCCGGAAAGAGCTCGCGCGCGCCTTCGGGCTTCCGCTCGACCGGATCCGAGTCGTGGCGGAGCCGATCGGAGGCGCGTTCGGAGGGAAGTTCGCCCTGGTGGAGCCGCTCGTCGCCGGCGCCGCGCTCGCGCTCAGGCGCCCGGTCCGCCTCGTCCTCACCCGCGCCGAGGACTTTCAGGCGACGAACCCCGTCTCTGCGCAGATCACCCACATTCGCGTGGGCGCACGCAAGGACGGCACGCTCACAGGGATCGAGGCGCGGATGCTGGTCGACCGCGGCTCGAACGCGGGCTGGGGCGTCGAAGGGATCACGTCCTTGCTCGTCGCCGGTCCGTACCGTTGGGAGGCCCACGACATCGTCGGGTACGGCATCCAGACGAACCGGTTCACGTTTGGCGCCTATCGCGCGCCGGGAGCTCCGACGGCCGCGTTCGCGGTCGAGTCCCTGCTCGACGAGCTGGCGCAGAAACTCGGGATCGACCCGATCGAGCTGCGGCTTCGAAACGCCGTCGTCGAGGGCGACATCGGGATCAGCGGCAGCCCGTATCCGACGATCGGCGCCGTCGAGGTCCTGGAGCGAGTCCGCGAGCACGAGCTCTGGGACGCGCGTTCGGCGCTCCCCGAGGACGAAGGCGTCGGCTTCGCCGTCGGGTACTGGCCCGGCGGAAACGAGCCGGCCGCCGCCGTGTGCCGCGTGGACACAGACGGGACGATGACCGTCGTCACGTCCGCCGCGGACATGAGCGGCGTCAACAGCGGATTTGCCGTGATCGCCGCAGCGGCCTTCGGCCTCGATCCCGACAAGGTGCGCGTCGTGACCGCTGACACCGCGAGCGGGCCGTACGCGGGGGCCAGTGGCGGCTCGAAGATCACGTACACCGTCGGCAAGGCCGTCGAAGGCGCGGCGCGGGCGGCGCGAGTCAAGGTGCTCGCCGCCGCCTCGCAGGAGCTCGAGATCGCATCAGACGACCTCGAGGTCGTCGACGGAGTGGTTCGGGCGATCGGCGCGCCCGACCGCTCCATCACGGTCGAGGAGATCGCCGGCAAGGCGCTCCGCTTCGGCGGCCGGTACGAGCCGATCGAGGGCCACGGCGGCTCCGCCCAGACCGTGGGGGCGCCGTCCGTCGCGGCGCACCTCTCGCATGTCCGCGTCGACCGCGAGACGGGCGAGGTCGAGCTCCTCCGGCACGTGATCGCGCAGGATGTCGGCCGGGCGCTCAACCCGGCGCTGGTCGAGGGTCAGATGCGAGGTGGGGCGACGCAGGGAATGGGCTGGGCGCTCTTCGAGCAGCTCGACCACGACGAGGACGGACAGTTGCTCACGGGCTCCTTCCTCGACTACGCGATTCCCGTCGCCGATCGCGTGCCGGAGATCGACGCGCTCATCGTGGAGGTGCCCGCGCCGGACGGCCCGTTCGGAGCGAAGGGAATCGGTGAGGCGCCCGTCGTCGCGGCCGCACCCGCGATCGCGAACGCAGTCGCCGCCGCTACAGGCATCCGATTTCGCGAGTTGCCGATGACCCCGCCGCGCGTGTGGAAGGCTCTTCGATCGTGACTGCCCTCGAGCGTGCGGAGGTCGTCATCGAGTCCTGGAACGAGGATCTCCGCCGCGAGCTTCCTGCGGGCGCGTTCCTCTTCGACGCGCACACACATCTCGGGCACGACATCGACGGGATGAAGGGGAGCTATGACGAGCTCACTGCCAAGCTCGACCGCTACGGCTTCGGCCACGCCTTCATGTTCTGCCTCGACGAGCTCGACCGAGAGCCGGCGTTCGCGGCGCCGAACGACCGCACGCTCGCACACGCTGCCCGCTCGGAGGGGAAGCTCATTCCGTTCGTCCGCCTCGACCTCACGGCACGGCCGCTCGACGAAGCGCAGCGCTGCCTCGACAGAGGTGCGCGCGGGATCAAGCTACACCCGCGCGCGCAGGCGTTTGCACTGGACGACGAGCGACTACAGCCGATCTTCGCCCTAGCAGTCGAGCGGTCGGTGCCGATCCTCATCCATGGCGGCCGCGGGCTTCCGCCTATCTCCGAGGACCTCGAGGCTCTGGTGAGGCGCAACGAAGGCGTACAGCTGATCGTGGCGCACGCGGGGATCGCGGACATGGCCGGCCTGACGGGGCGTCTCGGCGGCATCCCAGGGGTCTTCTTCGACACCTCCGTCTGGGGCGGGCTCGACCTGCTCGACCTCTACCGGCAGATCGCTCCCGAGCAGGTGCTCTATGCCTCGGACTACCCGTATGGACGCCAGCCCAACTCGTTGCTCGTCGCGGTGAGAACCGCGAAGCTCGCCGGCTTCGACGACAGACAGCTCCGCCTGATGCTCGGGGGCAGCGCACGCCGCATTGTCGCCGGGGACGATCTCGAGCCTCTCTCGTCGCCGAAGGGAACGACGTCACTCGTTCAGCCGCTGACGTTCGCGCGGATTCACCAGTACATCTCCATGGCGGTTCCCATGCTCTGGCTGCGCCAGCAAGACGCGATCGGCGCGCTCGGGCTGGCCGTGAACGCGTCGCGCGAGCGCAGCAACGGGCATCCGGAGGAGTCGGAGCGGATCCAGGAGCTTCTGGCGACCGCTCAGGAGCTCTGGCGCGCGGGAGCGGAGATCGAGGACGACGACCAGCGCGTGGCGACATTCCGCGCAGCGATCCAGCTCGTCAACCTCGCGGACCTCGTCACCATTACGACGCGCGCCTGAAGCAGTTGACGGTGTGGTCCGAGACCATGCCGACCGCCTGCATGAACGCGTAGATCACCGTCGGACCCACGAAGCGGAAGTCGCGGCGCTTGAGCTCCTTCGAGATGGCCTTCGAGAGATCGGTCTCGGCAGGGAGCTCCGATAGCGTGCGCCAGCGGTTGACGATCGGCGTGCCGTCGACGAACGCCCAGAGGTACGCGTCGAGACTTCCGAGCTCCTCCTGCACTTCGAGGACACGCGCAGCGTTCAACACCGTCGACTCGACCTTGAGGCGATTGCGCACGATTGCCGGGTCCTGCAGAAGGCGATCGATATCCGTCGGCGTGTAGCGCGCGACGACCGCCGGATCGAAGCCCGCGAACGCCCGTCTGTAGCCCTCGCGCTTGTTGAGGATCGTCGACCAGGAGAGCCCCGCCTGCGCTCCCTCGAGCGTGAGCATCTCGAAGAGGCGCCTGTCGTCGTGCGAGGGAACTCCCCATTCCTCGTCGTGGTAGGCGAGCATGAGCGCGTCCGCTCCTGCCGCCCACTGGCACCGTATTGGCTCCGTCATCGGCGGATAGGATCGCACGCGATGCGCGCCGTAACGCTCGCTCTCGTGTTGCTCGCGCTTGCCGCCGGCTGCGGTGGCGGCGACGAGTGCGCCGAGGTCGACGCGCCCGAGGCGCGCGATCCCGGCTCGAGGGACGCGCCGACCGATTCGCTTGCGGGCGGAACGACCTACGGCCTCACGTTCGAGACGAGCTGCGGGTCGTTCACGGTGACCTTGGACACAGCTCTCGCGCCGAACACGACCGCCTCGCTGGTGGCGCTGGCGCGAGACGGATACTTCGACGACACGATCTTCCACCGCGTCGTTCCGGACTTCGTGATCCAGGGAGGCGACCCGACTCAGTCGGGCTCGGGCGGGCCGGGCTACTCCACCGTGGACATTCCTCCCTCGGATGCCATCTATGCGAAAGGGACCGTGGCGATGGCGAAGGCGTCGGCGGAGGCGCCCGGAACCTCGGGGAGCCAGTTCTTCATCGTGACCGGCGATGCCGCGGCCGACGTGCTGACCCCTGACTACGCGATCGTCGGCGAGGTCACAGAAGGCATCGATGCCGTCGACCGGATCGGCGCTCTCGGCGTCGCCGACGGGCCGCCGAGCCGGCCGGTGGTCGTCACGGGCGTCACGGTCACAGAAAGCTGATGACTCGAATCGCGGCGATCGTCCTCGCCGCCGGCGAGGCGTCGCGGTTCGGAAGCCCGAAGCAGCGACTGCTCCTCCCGCGCGTGCTCGAACGGTTACCGCTCGCTCCGATCGACGAGATAGTGATCGTCGCGGGCGCGTACGAGCTCGAACCGCCGAGTAACAGCCTGTTGCAGGGCGGTGTTTCAGCCCGCGTTGTGCAGTGTGGGGAATGGGTGCTCGGCCCGGGTGCATCGCTTCGCTGCGGGCTCGCCGCGCTCAGAGAGGAGACCGAGGCGGCGGTCGTCGTCCTAGCGGACGGACCGAACCTCTCGCCGCAGGCAGTCGAGCGTGTGCTCGAAGCGTGGCGACAGTCAGGAGGAACCGTCGCGGCATCGTATGCCGGGGCGCGAGGTCACCCGCTCGTGATCGGCCGGCGGGAGTGGATCGACATCCCGGACGAAGGTCTGCACGGCCGCCCGGTACGCCTCATCCCGTGCGACGACCTCGGCGCACCCGGCGACGTCGACACCCCGGAGGATTTGGACGAGCGCTAAGCGGTTGCGTCGAGCCCGCGGAGCTCATCGAGCTTCGCCATGAGCCCGGGCGGCATCCGCTCGATCGCGCTCGTCTTCACGTACTTGCGCAAGCTCTCCTCGAAGCGGTAGCGACGCGAGCAGTAGTCGCAGCCCGAGAGGTGCGTCTCCGCCTCGCTCCACTCGGTGTCCGTCAGCGTGCGATCGAGAAAGTCCTGCATGAGCTCCTCGCAGCGATCGCACGGATCCTTCACGCGAGGGTCTCCTCTGCGATGTGCTGTTTGAGCGCGCGGCGCCCGCGATGGAGGCGCGACATCACCGTTCCGATCGGGATGTCGAGGATCTGCGCGGCGTCCGCGTAGGTGAAGTCTCCGATGTCCACGAGCACGACCACGTCACGGAACTGAGGTGGGATCTCCGAGAGCGCGTTGACGACCGAATCTTGCGACAGGCGCTCGACGACATCGTCCGTTTCGAGCACGTCCTCGCCGCCCGCAGAGGCCATCTTGTTCGCGAGGTAGTAGTCGCTTTCCTCGAGTGGCTGTGTCTGGGGAGTGCGCTGGATCTTGCGGCCGCGGTCGACATTCAGGTTGGTGAGGATACGGAGAAGCCAGGCGCGCATGTTCGTGCCCGGCGAATAGGAGGTCCAGCTTCGGAATGCCCTTGCGTATGTCTCTTGCACCAGGTCCTCTGCCTCCTCACGCGATCCGACGAGCCGTCTCGCCACGCGATAGACCTGGTCAGCGAGCGAGAGCGCCTCTTCCTCGAAGCGGGCGCGGTCGCGAGCTTGGGTCGCGATGCGGCGCGCTTCGGTGTCGGGCTCGGGCTCGCTCACACGGTCTACCGTACCCTTGCTTTACAGGAGGCTGCAACGAGCCCCGTGAGCAGGCTATTCCCGCTCGGGCGCGGCCTCGCGGAACCCGGAACGGGCGAGCGCGGCGAGGATCTCGTCCAGCGACGTCTTCTCCTCGTCCCAAGAGAGCGTGACGTCGCCCATCAGATTGGCGTTCGCGTACTCGAGCCCCTCGTGCCCGCGGAGCGCGCCCGCAAGCCTGCCCACGCACCGCTCGCACCGGATTCCGCTGACTCTCAGCGTCTCGGTCGTGGTCGTTGCCATCACGCCGATGCTACTCGCAGCCGCACCTCGCGGTCGGCGAGCGCAATCAGAAGCGGGTCATGGGTCGCGCACACGACCGTCGTATTCGTGCTCCGCGCCAGCTGGGCAAGGAGATCCCCGATGACCAGGGTGGATGCCGCGTCGAGTCGCGAGGTCGGCTCGTCGGCGATCACCACAGCGGCTCCCGCTGCGAAGGCGCGCCCGAGTGCGACGCGCTCCCGCTGACCGGCCGAGAGGGTGTCCACCCTCCGGTCCGCGTGCTCGGCCAGACCGACGGCAGCGAGTGTCTCTGCTGCGCGCTCGCCCGCTTCACTCGCGGCGACGCCGCGCACACGTACGCCGAGCTCGACGTTCTCGCGGGCGGTGAGGAAGTCGAGAAGGCCGGGAATCTGTCCGACAGTCGCGATGTGCGTGCCACGAAACGCCGCCCGAGCATCGCGAGCGAGTGCCGAGAGGCACTCGCCGGCGACGAGGATCTCGCCTTTGTCAGGGACGTCGAGCCCCGCGAGCAATGCCAGGAGCGTCGACTTTCCGGAACCCGAGGGTCCGGTGACAACCGAAAGCTCACCCGGCCCGAACGCCGCGTCGACTCGATCCAGCGCGATCTGAGATCCGTAGCGCCGTGACACCGAGCGGGCCTCGACGGAGACGCCCCGTGCGCCGCCAATGCTCGTCGGCACAGCTCGGCCCGGCGCCTGACGCCCGTCGACGGGGTGCAGCCCGACATGGCTCTCGCCGGGAACGATGAGCGCGCGGTCGTGGATGCCGGCGGCGTGGAGCACTTCCTCGGGAATCCGAAGCCAGCCGCCAGCGCCGACGACGGCCGTCTCGAGCGCACCCTGCCTCTCCTCGCTGACGCGGCCGTCGCGAATATGGACGACGCGGTCGGCAATCTCGGTCGATGCCGGGTCGTGGCTCACGATCAGCGCTGCGGGGCCGTGCTCGGCGACCAACTCGGCGAGAAGGGCGTACACCTCGCGCGCGGACTCGGCGTCGAGATCGCCCGTCGGCTCGTCTGCGATCAGGAGCCGCGGTCGGTGCACGAGGGCCGCGCAGAGGGCGATTCGCTGCTGTTCGCCACCCGACAGCTCGCTCGGGCGAGCGGCGGAGCGATCGAGCAAGCCTACTCGCTCGAGCAGCACGCGCGCTCGCGACCGGCGCTCGGCAGGCGCGACAGACGCCAGCCCGAGCGGAATGCCGATGAGCTCCTCGGCGGTTAGCTCACCTGCGAGAGCGCGCCAGTAGTGCTGGTCGGCGTATCCGAGCGCCCGGCTCCGGTGGCGCATGAGCTCCTGGCTCGAGGCGCGGACGAGGTCGAGCCCGGCGACGATCGCACTTCCCGCCGAGGGCCGGTGAAGCCCCGCCAGAACGCGCATGAGCGTGGTCTTGCCGGAGCCACTCGGACCGAGAACGACGCACACCTCGCGCTCCTCGATCGAGAGCGTGAGCCCTTGAAGCGCGGCCACACCGCCCGCCGGCGACGGGTACACGGCAAACAGCTCGCGTGTATCGACGAGCGGCATTGCTACTCGACGTCCTCGAAAGACGGGCCACGCGCTTCGGCGAAGGCGCGCCGCGTGGTCGCTCGCACGAGGATCACCGCGACGAGGGCGTAGAGCGCAGCGCCGGTCGCCATGACGAATGGGTCGAGCGTCGTCGCGAGAGGCGGCTCGGCGCCGCCGCCACGGGCGGTCACCGCGACCATGCGTGTGACGAGGAGCGTCAACACGGCGCCCACGGCCGTCCCAGCCACGAGACCGGCGAACGAGAGCACGAGCGCTCGCAAGCGCACCACACGCCGAAGCAGGAACGGCGAGATGCCTTGCGCTTCGAGGTCGTACAGCTCGCCCCTATCG
>JBOHBA010000238.1:0-2039 GCA_050698095.1 Gaiellaceae bacterium | reverse complement strand
CCTTCGTCGCGGCGGTAGTCCACGGAGCCGTCGGCAGCGGCACGCGCCTGAGGACGCGACGCGCGACCGGGTCGACGACGACGACCGATGAGCCGGCCACCGTGTCGACGACCACGAGCAACCGTCTCGGACGCAGCCAGGTCAGCGATCTCAGGCAGTCGGCGGACGGAGTGAGCCAGAGATCGCCGAGCACGCGCATCGCCCGGGCGTTCACGAAGCGCATCGGGCGGCTTCCGGTGTCGCCGCAGCTCGCGACCGCGAGGATGCCGCGATCGGCCGAGAACGCCCAGCTCCCGAAGTTGCCGCCGAGGGGAGCCTTCCGCCCCGGAAGCGCCCGCAGCGTGAGCGGATCGAACCACGCAAGAGCCCCACCTGCCGAGCGGTACGAGATGCCGAGCATCGGCGACGCCTTGGTCGCGCGACCAGGCTCGGCGGCCACCGTGCCGGACTGCTGTGCGACCATCGCCGCGGCAATGGCGGTCGCGATGGTTGCCAGCCCGAGCGCGCGCATCGACCTTCAGTACACCACGAAGCGCCGCTCGGTTCCAGCGTCTAGCATCGAAAGCGTGCTCGACCCCGGCGTCTTCAAGGCGTACGACGTGCGCGGGCTGTACCCGTCACAGCTCGACGAGGACGGCGCCTACCGCGTCGGCCGCGCGTATGTGGAGCACTTCGAGCCGAAGGCCGTTGCGGTCGGGCGGGACACACGCGTGTCCTCGCCGAGCATGACGCGAGCGGTCGTCGACGGAATCGCGGACGGCGGAGCAGATGTCGTCGACATCGGCCTCGTCGGCACCGAGATGCTCTACCACGCGGTCTCCGAGCTTCAACTCGATGGCGGAATCTGCGTCACCGCCTCGCACAACCCGAAGGAGTACACGGGGATGAAGATCGTCCGCCGTGGCGCGCTCCCGGTCGGCGGAGACTCGGGACTCGCCGAGATCCGCCTGCTCGCCGACGCGGGTTTTGGCGAGGTCGGGCGACGCGGCGACGTGCGTGCGAAGGACATCTGGAGCAGCTTCGTGAGCAAGGTGATCTCGTTCGTGGACGTCGAACGGATCTCCTCGCTGCGCGTGGTCGTCGACGCCGCCAACGGGATGGCGGGACTCATGCTCCCGCCCGTCCTCGAGCGCCTGCCCCAGCTCGACATCGTCGCCTGCTACTTCGAGCCGGACGGCACCTTCCCGAACCACGAGCCGAATCCGCTCCTCCCCGAGAATCGGGAGTTCATCGTCGCCAAGGTTCGGGAGGAGAAGGCCGACCTGGGGGTCGCATATGACGGCGACGCCGATCGCTGCTTCTTCGTCGACGACACCGGCGAGTTCGTGCCCGGGGACTTCGTGACCGCGCTGCTCGCGGAAGCCGTCCTCGAGACCGCACCGGGTGAGAAGGTGATCTACGACGTGCGCGCCAGCCGGGCTGTGCCGGAGACGATCGAGCGCGCAGGCGGCGTCGCCCTCGTGAACCGCGTCGGCCACGCGTTCATCAAGCAACGCATGCGGAAGGACGATGCCGTCTTCGCGGGCGAAGTCTCCGCGCACTACTACTTCCGCGACTTCTCGCAGGCGGACACCGGCGTGGTGCCGTTCCTGCTCATGCTCGCGCTTCTCTCGCGGCGCGGCAAGAAGATGTCGGAGCTCCTCGCCCCGTACCGAGCGCGATTCTTCCTCACCGGCGAGATCAACACGCCGGTCGCGGACGTCGCTCTGAAGCTCCAGGAGCTCAAGGAGCGCTATGCAGCCGCGGGCGGGCGGGTCTCGCACCTCGACGGCATCTCGATCGACTTCGACGACTGGCACTTCAACGTTCGGCCGTCGAACACCGAGCCCCTTCTGCGCCTGAACCTCGAGGCGCTCTCCGAGGAGCTGATGATCGAGAAGCGCGACGAGGTCCTCGAGCTGATCCGCGCCTAGTGGTCTCTCTGGGAAATACGGCACTGCTTGGCCGGCTGCAAACGCCTCGCATCGCGTCGTCCTCAGTCACCCCGATATCTACTGATATCGGGGCTCCCTGCGTCCTTGCGCTGCTCGGTTTTCGCG
>JBOHBA010000237.1:0-8124 GCA_050698095.1 Gaiellaceae bacterium | reverse complement strand
CCGGTGAGGAGCACCGCGACGAGATCGTCACGATCGTTCTCCGGAGCGCCGAGCTTGTACAGCTTGTTGATGACCGCAGCGAGGATGGGCGAGTCGTAGTACTGACGGAATCGCCCCTCCTTCCACGGTACGAGCCCGTTCCACTGATCCTTGAGGCCAGTCGGGATGACGACCTCGTTGACGAGCGGGTTGGCGAGCCGGTTGACCTGGATCCACGCGCCCTTCGAGCTTGCGCCTGATGTGGTCCTGGTCGTGACCTTGCGCCGGTCGACGGACGACCAGACGCCGATGATGCCGCTCTTCGCGTTCAGGCTCGCGATCGGAACCTGGACGCCGAACGTGTGGACGCCATAGCCGGCGAAGAAGTCCTTGCCGCCGCCCATGTTGCCCGTGCCCTTGCGGATCGCGACGAGATCGAAGATCGCGCCGACGTCGCCGAAGAACGGGTCGTCACGCTGGCCGGCGAATGCGTGCCCCCCACCCGCGAGCGGGACGACGCCCTTCGCCGCGAGCGAGCGGTAGCTCGGGGTCGAGCGTGGGCCGATGTTGTTCGGCGGAGTCGTTCCGCGAGCGACGACGGTCGACTTCCCTCCTGCGACGCGCGTCACCGTGTACGGCTGAGCGGTGTCGCCGAGGAAGAACGGGCCGGTCTTCGTGCGGAACTGGAACCGGTACGTGACGTTCGGGCGCGCGTCCCCGTTCGTGTCGATCGTGAGGTTGTACCGCGCGCTGGGCGAGAACGTGTACCAGTTGGGCCCGGCCGCAGGATCTTCGCCGGGAATGACGTTGGCGAGGATCGTGACGGTGTTCGGCTTGTCCGGGCTACGGAACGCGTACAGGTCCGTGAGGTCGGCTGACGGGTCCTCCGCGATGAGCGGTGCCTCGCGGTGAGACGACGCCGAGCCGTTCCCGGGCCCGAGCGTAGTGGCGCCGACTGCGGCGGCTGCAACGAGCAGTCCGGTCGCGGCGAGCGCCGTGATCCCTCTGTGCATCTCTACTCCTCTCTCGTTTCCGGTCGGGGAACGGCACTTGTTCGCGGCGGCCCGCTGGGCGGTTCGGAGATGAACCGGAACCCAACGCGGAGCGAAGCAGAGCCATGGAGGCGCTCGCGTCCACCCTGTTAGCGTTGCCTGAGTCGCACGATCGCTTCGCTATGCGCAGGCACCACGCCCACCTCTCGGACGAAGCTCTGGTCGCGCTCGTCGCGCGCGGTGACGAGGACGCGCTGGCCGAGCTCTACGACCGCGTGGGGCGCATCGCGTACGGCCTCGCCCTGCGCGTGCTACGCGACGAGCGGCATGCAGAGGACGCGGTCCAGGAGGCTTTTCTGCAGGTCTGGCGGAGCGCGGCGACGTTCCGGGCGGAGCGCGCGAAGGCGAGCACGTGGATCCTCACCCTCGTCCACCGTCGCGCAGTCGACCTCGTCCGTCGGGAAGAACGACGGCAAGCCGATCCCCTGACCGATGACTCGGCGGCCGGCGTCGCCCCGGAGGAGACGGACGAAGCAGCTTGGCTCCGGTTCGAGCGCGAGCGCGTCCAGGCTGCCTTGAAGCAGCTGCCGGACGTCCAGCGCGAAGCGCTCGAGCTCGCGTATTACGGGGGGTTCTCGCAATCCGAGCTCGCAGACCGGCTCGGCGTGCCCTTGGGCACGATCAAGAGCAGGATGTTCGCGGGGCTCGCGCGCTTGCGTGAGCTCCTCGACGAGTCGACACAGGAAGGGTCATGGAAGCCGGAATTCACGAGCTGACCGCGGGCTACGCGCTCGACGCGCTCGACCACGACGAGCGGAGCGCCTACGAGGCGCACCTCGCGGGTTGCGAGCAGTGCCGGCAGGAGCTCGCGTCGTTCTGGGAGAAGACAGCGGCCCTCGCGGTCGCCGCGTCGGGACCGGAGCCGAGCGCGGACCTCCGCTCGCGCATCCTGGCGGACGTACGCGCCGAGCCGCCGCAGAACGTCGTCCCGTTCGAATCCAGACGTCGGCGAGCCGTGCCTGTCCTGGCTGGCGCTGCGTCGATCGCAGCGGTCGTCGCGCTCGGAATCGGGTTGTGGGCGTCGGGCCTGTCCAGTGACCTCGACGACGCACGCGCGGCGCTCGAGCGCGAGCGCGCAGCGGCTGCGGTGCTCGTCGACCCCACAGCGCGCACGATCTCGCTCCAGGCGGGCGAGGGCCAACTGGTGGTGAATCAGCGCGGAGAGGCCGTGCTCGTCTTGCACGGCGTCGATCCCGCTCCGGCGGGCAAGACCTACGAGATGTGGATCGTCCCGGGCGGCGACATCGCCTCCGCCAATCGCGCGGGCCTTTTCGCCGGCCGTGACGGAGCCGAGCTCGAGCGCGTCGACGGCACGGTTCGCGCGGGAGACGTCATCGCTGTGACGGTCGAGCAGGCGGGCGGCGTTGACGCCCCCACAACGCCACCGATCGTCGCCTCGAACCCCGTCTGACTGCAACACTTCGCCCCTTGCGGGTTCGGAGAGTGACGGGGACGCCGCAACCGCGGCGCCGAGTTCGCAAGCGACGCCTTGCGGCGTTGTTGTGCGTCCTCCTCGTGCTGGCGTCGTTGTCGTTCACGTTCGGACTCGTACGCGCTGTCGCGAGCGAGATCTCGGCCCTCGATCCCGCCGCTCAGCACACCGACGTCAACACCGTCGTCTACGCCGCGAACGGTCGCACGGTCCTGGCCGTGCTCCGAGGCGAC
This sequence comes from Gaiellaceae bacterium, assembly GCA_050698095.1. Lineage (GTDB taxonomy): Bacteria > Actinomycetota > Thermoleophilia > Gaiellales > Gaiellaceae > GMQP-bins7. The sequence continues at coordinate 5,428 of JBOHBA010000237.1, read as the reverse complement.
CAGAGCCGCGTCCTCGTCGGCACCGAGGAGATCGCGCCGATCATGCGCCAGGCGATCGTCTCGGTCGAAGACCAGCGCTTCTTCGAGCACAACGGGATCGACCTCAAGGGTGTGGCCCGCGCCCTGTGGCAGGACATCCGTTCCCAGGGGATCGTCGAGGGAGGCTCCACGATCACCCAGCAGTTCGTCAAGAACGCCTACATCCGCAACGAGCGGACGTTTGCACGCAAGGTGCGCGAAGCCGCTCTTGCATGGCAGCTCGAAGAGCGCTGGAACGATAAGTCACGCATCCTCACCGCCTACCTCAACACCATCTACTTCGGGAACGGCGCCTACGGCGTCCAGCAGGCCGCGCGCGCCTACTTCAAGAAGAGCGCGAGGGGGCTCGAGCTCCATGAGGCAGCGCTCCTCGCCGGAATCCCGTCCGACCCGTCCCGATACGACCCCGCCACAAACCCGCGCAATGCCAAGGCGCGCCGGAAGCACGTGCTCCAGATGATGCTCGGGCAGGGGAAGATCACCCGCTCGGACTTCGCGAGCGCGAACGCCGCTCCCCTCCCCGCACCCGAGCAGATTCGCCTGCCCGGAACACAGGGCCCCGCTCCGTATTTCCTCAACTACGTCAAGGACGAGCTCGTGGCGAAGTACGGCGCTGGTCGAGTCTTTGGCGGCGGGTTGAGAGTGACGACGACGATCGACATGAAACTCCAGCTGCGGGCGCGGGCAGCGATCGAGAAGGTGCTGCGGAATCCAGACGGCCCGGCCGCTGCACTCGTCGCGATCGACCCACGCTCAGGCGCGGTGAAGGCGATGTTCGGCGGGCGCAATTTCCGTGAGAGCCAGTTCAACCTCGCTGCCCAGGCAGAGCGGCAGCCGGGCTCAGCATTCAAGCCAATCGTGCTCGCGACGGCAATGGAAGAGGGAATCTCGCCGCTCACGGAGATCGAGTCCAAGAAGGTCTCGATCGATGCGGGCGACCGCATCTGGACGGTCACGAACTACGACCACACGTACCTCGGCCGCGTCAGCCTCGCCCGCGGGCTGGTGTCCTCCGACAACACGGTGTACGCACAGCTGACTGATCTCGTCGGGCCGAAGGCGATCGTGCGCACCGCGCACGCTCTCGGAATCCGGAGCCCGCTCGATGCGTACTTCTCGATCGGGCTCGGCTCGGTCGCCGTGAATCCGCTCGAGATGGCCCGCGCGTACGCAACGCTCGCGAACGGCGGACGACGTGTGGACGGCTCGCTGTTCGGCGACCGTCCGCGGGTGGTCGAGCAGGTCGAGCGAATCACGACGCGCAAAGTCGACGTGAACGCTCCTATCCCGAAGCAGGTTCTCGAGGAAGGCGAGGCCGAGGTCCTCACCGGCATCCTCGAGGACGTCGTGCAGTCGGGAACGGGAACACGTGCCGCTATCGCCGGCCGCAGAGTGGCGGGGAAGACCGGAACAACGGACAACTACGCAGACGCGTGGTTCGTGGGCTACACGCCCGAGCTCGCCGTCGCCGTGTGGGTCGGCTATCCCGACCGGCTTCGACCCATGACGACCGAGTTCGGCGGCGAGCCCGTGACGGGTGGAACGCTGCCGGCGGAGATCTGGAGGTCCTTCGTCTCGAAGGTCGAGCCGGACGACGATCTGACGTTCGAGCCCGCGCCGTACCTCGGCGCGTCGTCAACGTCGGTCGTCAAGCGCGGCGGCAAGTGGCAGCTCGACAATGGCTACTGTCGCGGAACTCGCCTTCTCGTGTACTTCTCCGGCCGAGGCCCCGAGGAAGAGGCCGACTGCAAGCCCAACGAGGTGGAGGTCCCACTCGTGGTCGGGCTGACGGCCGAAGGAGCAACCGCGCGCCTCGCTGACCAGCCGCTCGAGGCGAACATCGCGTACTCACCTGCGAAGGCGGGCACGCTGCCGGGGATCGTCGTGAGTCAGAACCCGCGAGCCGGCGGGCTCTCCGCGCACGACACGGTGACGATCTGGGTGTCGAAGGCCCGGTTCGGACTGCTCCCGAACTTCGTCGGCTCGAGCCTCGAGGACGTTCAGCGCGAGGTGGCGCGCCTGAAGCTACGCGCTCGCGTCGTCGCGGCGCCGGGACACGCAGGCACCGTCCTCCACCAGGTCCCGAGGCCCGGGGTCGCGGCTGCGCCGGGGCTCCGCGTCAAGATCGTGGTCGGGGACGGCTCACAAACGACGACCCCCTGAGCGAGTAGCGCCAGGGCCGATCGGCAGCACGTGCGATGCCGACGCGCGCACCGGACACCACGTGCTCGGCTCGGCCCGGCGAGAGCTCGAACGGCGGACGGTCGAGGCGAAGGCCGTCGTGCTCGCCGGTGAGGCCGAGTGCCTGGGTGAGACGACCTGGCCCGGCGCAGAGAAGTGCAGGATCGTCGAGCCCTCGGCGGGCTTGCATTCGGTCCAGGCCATGGGTCGGCTCGAGCGCACGCAGAAGCACCGCAGTGCCAACCCCGTCAACCCCGCAGACGACGTTCGCACACCAATGGATCCCGTACGAGCGGTACACGTAGAGCCGCCCGGCCGGTCCGAACATCGTCGCGTTGCGTCGCGTCTTGCCTCGGTAGGCGTGGCTCGCCGGATCGTCCGGCCCGTACGCCTCGACCTCCACGATCACGCCGCCGACGCCGTCGACGAGGAGCGTCCAGCCAATCAGCTCGGGCGCGACGTCGTTCGCGTCCCGCGCAAAGAACCCCGGAATCGCCTCGGTCAGAACAGCTGCTCGGCCTCGGCAGGCCGCGCTGTCGCCTCGAGCAGGCGCCGCGCGCGGCGGCCGAGGTCACCGAGATCGACGCGCCCTTCCTCGGCCGCAGAGGCCAGACGCTCGGCGAGATCGATCGCTCCGTCGAGGAGCGGGGTGTCGCCGCCCTGGTGGCCCATGTCGTGGAGGATCGTCCGCTCGGTTCGCGAGGCGACGAGCGGCGCCGAGACGCCGTCGACCCATACGCGCGTCCGTCGCCCACCTCCTCGCTCGTCTCCGACCAAAGGCTCGAGCGCGTAGATCTTGTCCGCTCGCGCGTACTTGCCGAACCCGAGGAAGACCATCTTTGAGCTCGTCATGCCGCGGAGTATGACGCCGACCTGACCTCCCTGAGCAACGCCAGCGTGGCCAGCACAGCAAGTACAAGAACCACCAGCCAGATGGGCCTGGCGCCGGGTAGGAGCGCCGACGGAATGCTCGCGTCCGCCCAGCCGCGCTTCACGATTTGCTCGTTCCAGAGATCCTCGACAAAGTTGACGCCTCCGTAGGCGAGCATCGTTCCGAGATAGGCGGCGACAGCGATACGAAGCACGCCTCGCTTCACGATGACGCGTGAGAGCAGCAGTGCCGTGAGTAGAAGAATCGCGCCGTCCTGACCGTGATGGTGCCCGAGATGCACCGCGGCGATCAGCGTCCCGTCCTTCTCTCGCCTCAGCTCCTCGCCCATGAAGACGTCGCCTGGGAAATGGAACCCGAGCTCGGCCGCGAGCCAGGGGAGCGATAGCGAGACCACGATGACTCCGATGACGAGCCGCGCGCTGTCCCACGGAGCCCGTGGCGCGAACGACGCTCCCGCGCGACGGGTCGCGGCGATGGTCAAGGTGCCTGCGATCCCAACGCCGAAGGCGGGAATGACATTGCCCCAATGCGCATCGAGGTTGCTCTGATCGTTGAACCACGGGATCGTGGCGCAGAGTGCGATCGCCGGTGCCGCTGCCCACCACGCCCCACGAGGAAGCGCCGCGACCGCGACGAGGATCAGCGCGATCGCGACGAGCGCGATCGGAAAGTTCACGAGTGTCGCAGCACGACTCAGCCCGCCGATGATTCCGTCGCGGGAGACGTGATACGTCTCAGCGGGCTCGACCCGGCTGTACGTGATCAGCACGAGCAGCGCGATCGCGACCCAGATCGCCCACGTCGCGAGCGCCTCGCCCTGTGTCGTGACGCCGGGGCGAGAAATCTCGCCCTACCCGGCCAAAGCGTCCCGGAGACCCTCGGCGACGTACGCCTGATCGTCCTCTCCAAGACGCGCGTGGAACGGAAGCGCGAGCGTGCGCGAGCTCAGCTCCTCGGCGACCGGGCAGAGGCCGACGCCGAAGCCGAAGCGCTCTTGCATGTACCGCTGCAGATGGATGCACGGGAGGTAGCGGGCGGTCTGGATCCCGCGAGCATCGAGCTGCGCGATGACGTCCTCACGATCGACGTCCGCCGGGAGTACGACGACGTAGACGAACCACGAGCGCTCGTGATCCGAGTCGTCCTCGCAGGGGAGCTCCAGCCCCTCGATACCGGTGAGGAGCGCCCGATAACGCTCTGCAACGGAGGCGCGGTGCGCGAGGATATCCTCGAGCTTCTCGAGCTGGCCGAGCCCGATCGCTGCGCGGACGTCGTCGAGTCGGTAGTTGAACCCCAGCCGCGCGTGCTCGAGCCAGCCTCCCGAGTCCGCACGTCCCTGGTTGCGGAGACTGCGGAGAAGGCGCCACTCGTCCTGCGAGTGCGTCGTCACCATCCCGCCCTCGCCGGTGGTCATCTGCTTATTGGGATAGAAGGCGAAGACGGCCGAGGGGCCCTGTGACCCGATTGGCCTTCCCTTGTACCGCGCTCCCAGCGCCTCGCAGGCATCTTCGATCAGGGCGATACCACGCTCGCCGCACAGTGCGCGAAGCTCGTCGAGCTCGCACGGATAGCCGTAGATGTCGACGGCGACGACCGCCCGTGTGCGCTCCGTGATCGCCGCCTCGACCGCCGCCGGATCGAGGTTGAGCGTGCGCCGGTCGACGTCCGCGAACACCGGGGTCGCACCTTCGTAGATCGCGCAGTTCGCGGATGCGACGAACGAGTACGGCGAGGTGATCACTTCGTCGCCCGGCGACACGCCGGCCGCGATGCACAGGAGATGGAGGCCCGCCGTACCGCTCGAGACGGCAGCCGCGAACGGCGCGCCGACCGCGCTCGCGAACTCCTCCTCGAAGCGGTCGATCGTGGGCCCAAGCGAAAGTCGCCCGGATGCGAGCACCTCGGTGACGAGCTCCGCCTCCCGCTCGTCGAGCCACGGGCTCGACAGGGAGACCGTCCTCAAGATCGACACTGCTACGCGGCTGACGGCGACATCTCGACCGCGTCGAGCCAGTGCGCCCACCGCTCGCTCCGGCCGTGAACCGTGTCGAGATACGCGGTCTGCAGCGCGCGCGTGATCGGCCCGACGCCGATCTCGTGGTCATCGACAGCCCGCAGGGGCGCGACCTCGGTCGCGGTCCCGACCATGAACACCACGTCTGCGAGATAGAGGTCGGTGCGAATGAGGAGCGTCTCCTCCACGCGGTAACCGAGATCCTGAGCGATCTGAATCACCGTGTCCCGGGTGATCCCGGGCAGGATCGACATCGCGAGCGGAGGCGTCCGGAGTACACCGTCCTTGACGACGAAGATGTT
>JBOHBA010000236.1:0-3538 GCA_050698095.1 Gaiellaceae bacterium | reverse complement strand
GACTTCGACCTCACTGCCGAGCAGGAGCTGATCCGCGAGACCGTCCGAACGTTCGCGCGAGAGCGAGTCCAGCCGGTCGCCGCGGAGCTCGATCTCGAGGGCCGGTTCCCGTACGAGCTCGTCGCCGAGCTCGCCGAGCTGGGGCTCATGGGGCTTCCGATCCCGGAGGAGTACGGTGGCGCCGGCGGGGACGTTCTCTCCTACGCGATCGCGATCGAGGAGCTCACGCGGATCGACTCGTCGGTGGCGATCACCGTCGCCGCGCACACCTCGCTCGGGACGATGCCGATCCTGCTCTACGGGACCGAGGAGCAGAAGCGGCGCTGGCTTCCCGACCTCGCGTCGGGCAGGCGGCTCGCCGCATTCGGCCTCACGGAGCCGGAGGCGGGCTCCGACGCAGGTGCGACCCGCACGACCGCGGAGCTGCGCGACGGATCCTGGATCGTCAACGGCTCCAAGCTCTTCATCACGAACGCGGGCACCGACATCTCTTGGGGGGTCACCATCACCGCCCGCACCGGCGACGACGAGATCTCGAACATCGTCGTCGAGAACGGGACTCCCGGATACGCGATCTCGGCGCCGATGAAGAAGCTCGGCTGGCGCGCGTCCGACACCCGGGAGCTCTCGTTCGAGGACTGCGCCGTGCCCGAGGGGAACCTCCTCGGAGAGCGAGGCGCGGGGTTCCGCCAGTTCCTCGAGATCCTCGACGGCGGACGCATCTCCGTGGCCGCGATGGGCGTCGGGCTCGCGCAGGGCGCATACGACCTGGCGTACGCGTACGCGAAGGAGCGCGAGCAGTTCGGCAAGCCGATCGCCACATTCCAGGCGATCAGGTTCAAGCTCGCAGATATGGCGACCGAGATCGAGGCCGGCCGCGCGATGGTCTACAAGGCAGCCTGGCTCAAGGATCAGGGTAGGCCGTTCGCGCGCGAGGCGGCGATGGCGAAGCTCTACACGGGCGAGCTCTCGAACCGTGTCGCGAACGCGGCGCTCCAGATCCACGGCGGCTTCGGCTACATGGACGAGTCGGCGATCTCGCGCCTCTACCGCGACCAGAAGATCCTCGAGATCGGCGAGGGCACGAATGAGGTGCAGCGGATGGTCATCGCTCGCCATCTCGGTTTGTAGCTTCGTCGCGTTGATCGGCGCGGCACCGGCAGCGGCGCACGTCACCGTCGTACCGCCGTTCATCGCAGCCGGCGATACGGCGACGTTGAACTTCACCGCACCGAACGAGCGCGACACGGACATGACCGGGTTCGCGTTGACCGTTCCGAGCGAGTTCCGCATCGTCGACGCAGTGTCGACCGATAACTGGCGCGGCTCCGTCAACCGGCAGACGGTAACGTGGACCGATGGTCGGCTCGGTTCCGGATCCGATGCGGCCTTCGGGCTCGAGGTCGAGGCGCCGAGGGAGCCCGGGCCTGCACACTTCGAGGCGGAGCAACTCTATACCGGTGGCGCGGTCGTTCGCTGGGCAGTAGCACTGACCGTGACGCCGGCGGTTGAGACACCGTCGCAGAACCTCGGATGGGCTGTGGTCACGGCCTTGGTGGGTGCTGTCGTTCTCACCGGGATAGGCGTGGCGATCTTGCTCCGCAAGCGATCACTTCAGGAGAAGTAGCAGCAACCGCGATTGCCGGAAACTTCGATTCAGCGCTGTCGTTGCTAGCGCCCGTCGGACGGAAGGACGGTCGCAGCCGAATACGCCGTCATGCAGAAGCCACGAGGTCGTCGCAGTCAAGGGGCGACGAGTTCACTTGCTGCTCCCAACCGGCGATCACGGCCTGGCCGTCCATCACATGCTGGACAGCCTCCTGGAGCTTGCGCGAGGGTGGCCGGAGTTCTCGCGAGAGTTGCGCTGTCTCGCCGAAGGACTCATACAAAGTTCGGCTACTCGTCGATGCGCTCCGGCTCACCTCTGCGAGTTCCTTGATGGAGGCGAAGAGCTGACACACTCCCTCACGATCGCTTCCCTCTGCGCTTCCCGCAAGCTCGATAAGGGTTCCTACTCCTGCATCGGCATCTAGCAATGCCTGAGCGTACTGCGAAGCGAGCGCAAGCATTCGATTCGACGGGTTGTCCAGCTTACGCGCCAGGTTATGCGCAACCACGACTCGTCCAGTGAAGTCTTTGCCGAGTTCGTCAGACTTCTGGATCTGCTGAGCACCTTCGTCGGTCGTTGCGGATATCTCTTTCATGACTTCCGTCATCTCACTCATCGCCTCGGCTAGCTTCGGCAGAGCCCCTTCGGCGTCTGCGAGCACTTCCACCATCCCGGGCGCATCGTCATCAGGAAGGGACGAGCCGTCCTCCGAGGACGAACTGCCCCCGAGCCGGACCAGAGTTTCACGCGCCCCCACAAGTCGTTCTTGCGTGGTCTCGGGAATGTCAACCGGCTTCGATCCAACGGTCTCGGTAATCGCAATTAGGCGGCGAGCGAGCACGTGGACTCCTTCACGATGCTCGGGCGACGTCAAGTCCTTCAGACGCAGACTCGTCCAGTCGACGTATTGCGTTGAAGCGACGACCGCGATTGCGGGATCAGACGATCCCTCGTCAAGATTCGGAACCTCGACGTACAGAATTGGAAGAAGAAGCTCCTCGACGCCAAGGGACTTCGCCTCGCTGGCGAACTTCAACAGCTCACGACGACATTCGTCTCGCGTGAAGTAACGCGGCGTGACGACGGGAATGAAGAACGTGACGGTCGCAAGGGCCTGCTCGATCCGCTCGCGCCACTGTTCACCCCAGACGATGTCCCGATCGATAAAGAGCTGGAGATCCTGACCAGCGAGAAGCGCGTACTGGTCCTGAATCAGCCGTGCAAGGCGACAAATACGCCCGTCTTCAGCCTCATCGTCCGACGGACGTAGCTCCAGAATCCCGCAGCCCCGAGCGCGCTCATCCTCATGACCGTAGCAATGCCACGCCTCCGCGCCACTTCAAGAGAGATAGCGGAGCACGCTGCTACCGTCGCGAGTCGTGATCTTCACGCAGTTCGTCGACGACGCGCTCGGCTGCGCTTCGTATCTCGTCGGCGACGCGGACACGGCAACGGCGGTCGTGGTCGACCCCGCCTTCGCGATCGAGCAGTACCTCGACGAGGCCCAGCGGCGCGGCGTCCGCATAGTCCGCACCATCGAGACGCACACACACGCGGACCACCTCTCTGGCCACGGGCGGCTCGCACTCGAGCACGGCATCCCGGTGAGCATCCACCCCGCGGCGCAGGCCGAGTACCCGCACGACCCGATCGAGGACGGAGACGAGATCGCGGTGGGACAGGTCGTCCTGCGCTGCATCCACACGCCCGGCCACCGCCCGGAGCACTGCTGCTTCGCGGTCAGCGACCTCTCGCGCGGACCCGATCCCTGGATCGTCCTCACGGGCGACTCCCTCTTCGTCGGCGACGCGGCTCGGCCCGACCTTGCCGTCGAAGCTCGCGAGGGTGCCGAGGATCTCTTCCACTCGCTGCGGCGCCTCGTCGAGCTCGGGGACGGCGTCGAGGTGTATCCCGGTCACGTCGCCGGCT
>JBOHBA010000235.1:0-4661 GCA_050698095.1 Gaiellaceae bacterium | reverse complement strand
ATCTTCGAGAGCATCGCCACGTCCGCACCCGCGTCGAAGGCCTCCACCGCCGCGCGCATGCCGGCCAATCCCGCCCCGACGACCACGACGTCGTGTTTCCCCAGCACTGGCGCGGACGCTACCTGATCGCCTGACGCCATCAAGCGCCTAGGGCGCGGCCCCGCGCCCGCCCGGGGAGGGCGGACGCGGGGTGCGTCTTGCCTACCGAATGCAGGTCGCGAACAGCGTGATGGTCGCCGCTGCCGTCTCGCTCCCGTTCGCGAGGTACAGGCCCCACGACGAATCGCTCGCGGGGAAAGAGTCGAGGTTGAACACCGGACCGTCGGAGCTGAAGCCTCCGCCGGCGACCTTCTGACCCGCGTCGCAGGCGATCGTGAACGCGCCTTCGCCGTTGGCGGCAAGCGAGACGGTGCTCGTCTTGACGCTGACGAGGCCTGCCGCTGAAGCCGCAGGCCTCGGCCCAGCCGGTGACAGCTTGAGCGCAGCCTGGGCTGCAGCCGATCCGAGCTGGGTCGCCGTCAGGCCACCTACCTTCTTCGCGTTGTCGGCGACGAGCGCCCGCTTCGCGAGCGGCACCGCCGCCGTCACGACGGCACCTGCTGTGCCGCCGAGCGCGACGAACAGCGCGATGACTGCAACGACGAGCGCGGGGCTCGGCCGCATCTTTCTAGGGTTCACTGAGGACCTCCGTGGTAGTGGTTCCCGTCGGCGCGGGATCGTACCGCCAGAGTCAGATTCGGACGAAGACCGCTCGAGCGCTGGTCACGGCAGTCATGGGAACACGGCACGAGCGCTTCGCTCCTCGGCAGCCACCCCTCCACGAGCGGAACCTCCAGCCCTTCGCCGGGGTCGCGACCAGGGTCACGGGCGAGTAGGAGGGGAACGTCCCCGAGCACCGCGGCCGGCACGTGATCCCGGGCTGCGTGCTACGGACGGCGCCGCGGCCCGAGACCGACACCGTCAGCCGGAAGCTCGCGGGAGCGAAGAGCGCCGAGACGCTCGACCCGCTCGACACCGTGACCGTGCACCCGGAGGCGCCCGCGCACGGGGAGCCCCACCTGACGAGCCTCGCCCCAGGGCCTGGCGTCGCCGTCAACGCAAGCCGCGTGCCCGCGTTCCACGTGGTGGCGCAGCTTTGCGAGCACACCAGGCCCGGCACGTCGGAGGCGATGGCGCCCGGGCCGGACATGGTCAGCGCCAGCGGCGCCTGATTATCGAGATGCACGAGCCAGGCCGAGTCCTGCGCATCCGGCCACGAGCCACCGTGGCCGTAGTAATCGTTCCGCCCTGGATCGAGGCTCTTCGCCGAGAGGGGAGCGTCGTCGATCGACGGGTACATCAGGTCGTTGGAGTCGTCGCAGGTGTGCCCGCTGCTTTCCGGGCACTCGTTCGGCGCCCCTCGCGCCACGGCGCCGAACGTGTGCAGCAGCTCGTGCGCTCCGACGGCCGCCGTCGAGACGCCGACACAGGACTGGAAGTAGACGACCGCCAGCCCGAGGCCCGAGGGATCGCTCGCGCCCTGTCCGCAGACCTCGGTGTCGGAGACCGGGCCGTCGTAGTAGACGACGTACTTGGTGAACGAGGAGCGAAGCCGGGCCGCGCCCAGAGTGTTGAACACCGCGGCGAATCGCCCGGAGAGGGGCGCGAGCTGCGCCCCGGTCTCTGCCATGCGGACCGTCGTGATGTCGAGCTGGAGGCCACAGGGGAACTGGGTGACGTCGTTTCGAGGCGCGCGAGCTGTGTCCTGGGAACGCCACCACGCGTCGATCTGCTCGGCATCGGTCTGCATGGCGTTCGCCAGCTCGGCGAGCCGATCGGCGCCGTCGGAGGGAATCGCATACACCCAGTGCACAGGATGTCCGGCCACGGCGTTCGGGCTCCGATCCTCTGTCGACGCGCTCCCGCACCACGTCGCGGCCGCACGCGCAGGGCCGGACGCGAAGGCGCGAACGTCACTCCGAGTCGTCGTCCGGAGCGTCAGCCCATGGCCGCCCGGCTCGCCGCCGCCCTCGGCTGCCGCGCCTCCGACCGAGACGAGAGCCGCGAGCGCGCCCGCCGCGGCCAGGGCCCGCCTCAAGGAGTTGCCGCCGAGACGCGGATTCGCCCGAGCGCACCTCTCTGCGTCACGCGCACGAACAGCCCCCGCTGGCCGCACACCGAGCCCGACAGCCGCTTGACCCGCTGGCCGCTCCACTGGGCTCGACGGATCACGGTGCGGCGGTCCGCCCCGAGCAGCGCGATCTCGGGATCGGCGCCGTTCGGCACAGTGGCGCTGATGCGGAGATCGCCATCGAGCGCTGTCGGGAGCGGAATCAGCCATACCTTCTTCGTCCTGCGACCGAATACGCGCGCGAAGAGCGTCGTCCTTCCCGCCTGCCACGGTTGCAGCACGTCGCGCTCGGCGGCTTGCAGCGCAGCCTCGTCCGGATAGAAGCTCGGCGAGATGATCTGCCACGTGGCGGCTCCGATTCCAGCCTTGCGCTCGTCCATCAGGCGATAGACCTCGGCCCAGGCCTCGCCCGGGTTCTGCGCGTAGTTCGAGCCCTCGTCGCCCGGGAACGCCTGCTTGCGGGCAACGCGGCCGCAGATGTCGGCGGCGCTCGCCCACGCCTTGGGGCCCCAGTCGATCGCCGGCCAGGGCGAGTTGAGTCGATGCATCCCGACGTGGTGTCCGTACTCGTGCCGAACGACCTCCTCAGCGGTCGTCCCGTTGGGAGCAGGCTCTCCCGGGGCGACCATCTCGTTCGGCGCATAGCAGCCGAGAGCATCGCTTCCGCAGATCTCCTGCACCTCGTCGAGCGTCGCGATGTACGCGGTGAGCAGAGCGATCTCCGAGCCGTGCGTCAGGCTCGTGAGGAACTCTGCCCAGCCCTCCGGTGTCGACGTCTCGAAAGGCAATGCGTCGGAGACTCGGACGTCGACCGTCTCCCCGGTCGACGTGGTGATGGGCCCGCCCCGGAAGCTGGCCGCGGCGCGAGCCAACCTGGCAGCGCGAAGCGACGTCCCCGGCCTGGCGTCGATCGATCGCGCGTACGTGGCGTCACGGGACGACATTCCTGAAGGTGAGCCGCTCGCGGATGCGATAGCGGCGGCGAGGACGACGATCCCCGAGACGGCGACGGCGAGCGTCCGGATTCTCGGGGGCGCCACTCCGCCCTTATAGCCACGTCCACGTGAACGTGGAGTAAAGAACCGGCATCGCGCGCGTGCTGTGCCGAGGGCAAGAGACGGCCGCCGGCGCGGGACGGAGCGCGCCGGCGACCGGACCTGCCTTACCGCAGGCAGGTGGCGTACAGGCTGACGTTCGCAGCCGCCGCGTCGTTGAGATTCGCGAGGAAGAAGCTCCACGTCGTCTCGTTCGAGGGGTACGAGTCCAGCCCGAGTACAAGCTGGTCGGCGGAGAACCCTCCGCCGGCCACCTTCTGACCCGCGTCACACACGACCGTGAAGGCCTGGCCGCCACCGGCGGTGATCTGCCCGGTTGCGGTCTTGGTCGTCAGAAGCCCCGCAGCCGAGCTCGACGGCCGCTCCCCCGCGGGCGACAGTGCGAGCGCTGCCTTCGCGCCCTGCGCTGCGATCTGTGCGGACGTCTGCCCGCCGAGCTTCTTGGCGTTGTCGGCGACGAGCGCTCGCTTGGCGAGCGGGACCGCCGCGTTCACGACAGCACCCGCGGTGCCGCCGAGCGCCACAAAGAGAGCGACCATGGCCACGACGAACGCCGGGCTCGGCCGCTTCATCCGTAGTGCGTTCATTCCGAACCTCCTTCTGTGCGCCAGCCCCCAGGTCAGCGCGTGGTGGGTGTGCGACAACCCTCGCGCCGAGCGCTCAAGAAACCCTCAAGGTCTTCGCGCCGGCGATTCGTAGGGTCAGCACGGCGTCATCGCTCCACGAACTCGATCGACGCGCGGCTCGAGAGGATCAGCTTCCCCCGGTCGTACCAGCGCCCGACGAACTCGTGCCAGCCGGCGGGCAATCCTGCGGGGAACTCGGCAAGGTCGGTCTTGCGCAGCGGCGCGGCCTCCACTCGTACGTCGGTCCGCATCGCCGTGGGGGCGCCGTCGACGTCGAGCTCGAAGCGCGTTTTCTCCCCGAGCTCACGCATCGCCCCCGCAGAGTCGGTGACCTCCGCCGCGAAGCCGTAGCCGATCCAGAACGCCGTGTCCGCGGGATGGATGGCGGTGGTCGCTCCGCCGGGGAAGATGTCGACTCGAGCTTCGGCATCTCCGTCGCCGTTGGCTTGCGGGACGCTGACGACGACGAGTGCAGCCATGACGGCCTCCTTGGTTGGGTTCCATGCGCGAAAGATCGTCCTCGGCGCTCAAGGACGGCTCAAGACGGGCGCTGGCGCCGAAGATACGACCGTGAGAAGCTACGACCCGCCGAACGGCAAGGAGTGGTGATGGGCGGAGCGCGCCGGGCAGGCAACGCACCGATCGAGCTGCGGCTTCTCGGGCCCCTCGAGCTCACGAGAGGCGGCGAAACCGTCGCGCTCGGAGGGCCGAAGCCGCGGGCGCTCCTCGCAGTGCTCGCTCTGGAGCCGAAGCACGTGGTCTCCGTCGACCGCCTCGTCGAGGCGCTCTGGCCGGGCGAGACGCCCGACACCGCCGCGCACGCCGTGCAGGTCTACGTCTCCCAGCTGCGCAAGACCCTCGGCGCGGAGA
>JBOHBA010000234.1:0-4165 GCA_050698095.1 Gaiellaceae bacterium | reverse complement strand
GTCCAGGGCCACCCGGAACGCAGGCGCAGACGCGGTGCGTTCCAGTCGCTCGAAGTGCTCGCTCGCGTAGGCGGCGAAGTCGAAGTCGAGCTCCGAGACGGCCGTCTGCACGACACCCCACATCGCCTCGCGGAAGTCGGACATGAAGCTCATCAGCTCGAGGGCCTGCGCGTCCGCTGCTCGCGCTTCGCCGTAATAGGCCTCGAGAAGCGCTCGGCGCTCATCGAGGTCAAGCTCGTGGTTGATCGAGAAGTTCGCCAGGTCGAAGAACACGTCGCCCATCCCCGCGTACTCCCAGTCCACGATGCGGAGACGCTCGCCGTCGTCGAGGAAGTTGGCGTTGAGAAGGTCGTTGTGGCACGGCTTCGGCGAGGCACCGGCTCGCGTGCGTTCGACCTGCCTCGCGATCCCGTGCGCCCACTCGTACGTCTCGGGGATCGAGCCGCCGCGCTCGAGTGCCGTGTCGCGATACGTCTCGACGACCCGGAACGAGTCGAAGGCGCCGGGGATCGGCAGCCCGTCGTGGAACGCGCGGAGCGCGTCCGCGACACGAACGAGCATGTCCGGCTCGCGCATGCGCTCCATCGCCGGCTGCTCGCCTTCGATGAAGGCCGTGACGAGCCATCCTTCGGGCTCGACGAACGCAACGACCTCCGGGCCGACTCCGACAGCTGCCGCTGCTCGGGTCGCCGCAAGCTCGGCGGCCCGGTCGATCCCGAGCAGGCCCGTGCCCTTCCCGGCAACGCGAAGTACGTAGCGCTCGCCGTCGACCTCGACCTCGAGGTTGTGGTTCGTGATACCTCCACCGAGCACCTCGACCCGCGTCTGCTTGCCGGGCCAGACGCGCTCGACCGCTGCCGCGAGATCACTCATGCACCCGCTCCGGCCCCGACGAATATCGGGCGTCGGACTGAACCCTGTGTCATGCGCGAATCCTCTCGCCCTGCGGATCGACGAGCGGCTCCGCGACGATCTCACCGGCAATCCACTCACCGAAGATCTCCACCGCGATCTCGGTTCCGATGGCGTGCTCGGCGGGCACGTACGCGTACGCGATCGACTTGCCCACGGTGTAGCCGTACCCGCCGCTGGTCACGCGTCCGACGAGCTCGTCGCCGATCCGCACGGGCTCCGAGCCCAGCGCGACGGCGCGCGCGTCCTCGAGCGTGAGGCAGCGCAGGAGGCGTTCTGGCTCACGGGCCGAGCCGAGTGCCTCGCGCCCGCTGAAGTCGCCCTTGTCGAGCTTGACTGCGAATCCGAGGGCGGCCTCGTACGGCGTGTCCTCGGGAGTGATGTCGGCGCCCCACACGCGATAGCCCTTCTCGAGCCTGAGCGAGTCGATCGCCTTGTATCCGCCCGCGACGAGACCGTCGTCCCGCCCGGCTTCCCAGAGCGTGTCCCAGAGGCGAAGCCCGAACTCGGCAGGACAGTAGAGCTCCCAGCCGAGCTCGCCGACGTACGTGACGCGCAGCGCGAGACACGGCACGGAGCCGACCGCGAGCTCCTTCGCGCTCATATATGGGAACGCATCGTTCGAGAGATCGACGGCCGTAAGAGGCTGGAGAATCTCGCGTGCATTCGGCCCCCAGAGGCCGTAGCACGCGTGCTGGGAGGTGACGTCCTCGACATGGACCGATCCGTCGTCGGGCGCGTGTTGGCGCAGCCAAGCGAGGTCGTGCTGCCCGAACGCGGTCCCGGTCACGATCCGGAAGCGACTCTCGGCAAGCCGTGTGACGGTGAAATCGCACTCGATCCCACCTTTCGGGCTGAGCATCTGCGTGTACGTGACCTGCCCGACACCGCGAGCGACGCGGTTGGCGCACAGCCGCTCGAGAAACGCTGCCGCGCCCTGACCGGCGATCTCGAGCTTTGCGAAGGACGTCTCGTCGAAGATCGCCGCGGTCTCACGGCAGGCTGCGTGCTCGGCGCCGATCGCCGGCGACCAGAGTTTTCCCGCCCACCCGCGCGGCCGGATCGACTCGTCGCCGCTCGCGGCATTGGGCTCGAACCAGTTCGCGCGCTCCCAGCCGGACTTCTCCCCGAACACCGCGCCGAGCTCCTGCAGCCGTGGGTATGCGGGAGAGACGCGCAGCGGGCGTCCCGCGGATCGCTCATGCCCCGGGTACTTGACGTCGTAGTACGTCTCGTAGATCTCCTTCGTTCGCGCGAGGGTGTACCCCGGACTTCGGTACGCGGAGCCGAAACGGCGCGAGTCCATGTGCCAGACGTCGAGCGACGGCGTCCCCTCGACGATCCACTCCGCGACGAGCTTGCCGAGTCCGCCCGCGCCCGCGAGGCCGTGCGCGCAGAATCCTGCAGCGACCCAGAAGCCGGGCACTTCGGACGGACCGAGGATGAACTCGCCGTCCGGTGTGAACGCCTCCGGGCCGTTGATCAGCTTCACGACCTCCATCTCTGCGAGCGAGGGGACGCGGACGACGGCGTTCTCCATGAGCTCCTCGAACCGCGGCCAGTCCTCCTCGAGGAGCCGCGAGTTGAAGTCGGCCGGGATGCCGTCGAGTCCCCACGGCGCACAGTGGCGCTCGTAGCCGCCCATCACGAGCCCGCCCGATTCGGGCCTGAAATAGACGAGGAGCGACGGATCGCGCATGGTCGGCATCTCGAGCGGCAGACCCGAGGGCTTCGTGACGAGGTACTCGTGCGCCATCGGCACGATCGGGACGTTTACGCCCGCGATCGCTCCGATCTCGCGGGCGTAAATCCCGCCCGCGTCGATCGCGACTTCGGTCTCGATCTCGCCCTGGTCTGTCTCGACCGCCTTCACGCGCCCGCGCTCCAACCGGATCCCCGTGACGCGCGTCTTCTGGTTGATCTCCGCGCCCCGCCGGCGCGCGCCCTCGGCGAGCGCGAAGGTGAGCTGGCTCGGGTCGATGTAGCCGTCCGTCGGGAGGAACGCGGCCCCGAGGACGCCGTCCGTCGCCATCGGAGGGAAGAGCGCCTGGGCTTCGTCCGGTGAGACGAGGTCGAGCGGGAGGCCGAACGTCTTCGCCCAACCCGCTTGCCGCGAGATCTCCTCCATCCGCTCATGCGACGACGCGAGACGCAGCGACCCGACCTCGTGCCAGCCGGTCTCGAGGTCCACCTCCTCTTCAAGCGAACGGTAGAGATCGACGCTCGCCATCATCATCTTGGTCAAGGAAAGCGTGCTGCGCAGCTGGCCGACGAGCCCCGCGGAGTGGAACGTCGAGCCGCTCGTGAGCTCCGCGCGCTCGACGAGGACGACGTCGTCCCAGCCGAGCCGCGCGAGCCAGTAGAGGATCGAGCAGCCGCCGACGCCCCCACCGATCACCACTGCCCGCGCGCGGTCACGCATGCGGGGCACCCTAGACCTTCCGGACGCGAGGCTCGTGGGAGCGAACATCCTGGGGCCGCCTGGACGAATGGAGAGCCGGCCTGGATCGTCGGAGCACTCACACGCTCGTGCGCAATTTGCGGGAAGTTTCGTTCGGACACCCCTTGATCGGACGCGTCCCTTTTCGTACATTCCTGCCTGCGCCGAGCACGGGGCGCCGGTAGGTCGAAGCCCCCCGAGGAGCACTACGCGGAAGCGGAAGGTTCGTCGGGAAGGTGGACGAAAGCGTTCCCGGCTCGGCGAACCTTTTCTGTGGCCGGGCCTACGTGCCCGGCCCTTTTCTTCTCTCGACAGTCCGAGCACATGCGATAGATCGCAGTTTCACCCTGTGTGAAAAGAAAACTTCGCAATTTGCGCAGAGTTCGCTCGAGAGGCACTTGACGCGGCTTGCACACCCCTCTAGGGTGGTGATTGCACCGAGTACGGAGCGTCCGAGGTTGATGGCTCCCCGATCGGCAGTCGCTTCGGCGGAGGTCAGTCGGGAAGCCGGACAAAGGCGCCACCGGCTCGGTGCATTTCGTTGTGGACCTTCAGCGCGACGCATGATCTGCCAGCACGTCATCGCGCACCGACGACGGCGGGGTACGTGGCTAAAGCCAGGCACCTGGCATCGCTCGACGTCAACCCGACTCCGACCGACCAGCTCTACTCCGCGCGACGCGTGTGGGGGCGAGATATATCTCGCCCCCACGAAGACCGCCAGCATCTGCCCCGCCCGCCGTAGGGGGTCTGGCTTTAGCCAGACCCCCTGCCTGGCGTCTCTTATGGCTTCCCGGAAATTGCAGAGATTCG
>JBOHBA010000233.1:0-3284 GCA_050698095.1 Gaiellaceae bacterium | reverse complement strand
GTCCGAGGTCGTGCACCGCCATGGCGACGAGGGCGCACGCGATGCGCTCGCCGGTGGAGAGAAGCATGTCGAGCTCACGTGGATGGGGACGCGGCGAGACGCGTTCTGCGAGCTCGAGCAGCGTGTCCGTGGTGTCGCCCATGGCGGAGACGGTCGCCACGACGCGGACGCCCCGCTCGCGCGCTTCGACGAGGCGGCGCGCGACGTGCCTGATCTTCTCCGGGTCTGCGACGGACGAGCCGCCGAACTTCATGACGAGAGTCTCGGGAGTGGGATCGGGCGCCGTGCTCACGTCGGGATTCCCATTCCCTCGAGGTTATCGTTGCGAGCGTGCCACGGAAGGTCATGCTGATCGGGCTCGACTGCGCCGAGCCCTCGCTCGTCCTCGAGCGCTGGCGCGCCGAGCTCCCGACGCTCTCCGGCCTCATGGAGCGCGGCGCCTACGGTCGCCTGACCTCAGTGATCCCGCCGATCACAGTGCCGGCCTGGTCTTGCATGATGTCGTCGAAGACGCCGGGCGATCTCGGCGTCTACGGCTTCCGCAACCGTTCCGACCACACGTACGACGGCGGTTTCATCGCGATGTCGACGGCGATCAAGGAACCTCGTCTCTGGGATCTCGTCACGCGCGCTGGCGGCTCCTCCGTGGTGCTCTCCGTACCGGGCACGTATCCGCCGCGGCCGCTGAACGGCGTCTTGGTCAGCTGCTTTCTCACGCCGTCTCTGGAGAGCAAGTACACGTACCCTGCGGCGCTGCGTGACGAGATAGCCGGGGTCGTCGGCGAGTACATCTTCGACACGAAGGACTTCCGCACCGAGGACAAGGACTACCTCCTCGGTCAGGTCTATGACATGACGAATCGCCGCTTCGCTCTCGCGGAGCACCTCGCGCAGTCGAAGCCGTGGACGTTCTTCGCAATGGTCGAGATGGGGCCTGACCGGATGCACCACGGGTTCTGGAAGTTCATGGACACCGAGCACCGCAAGCACGAGCCGGGTAACCCGTACGAGACCGCGATCCTCGACTACCACCGCCACCTGGACGGTCTCATCGGGCGACTGCTCGAGCACGCGGACGAGAAGACGGTCGTCCTCGTCGTCTCCGACCACGGCGCCAAGCGGCTCGATGGCGGGATCAGGATCAACGAGTGGCTGCGGCGCGAGGGCCTGCTGGCGACGCTCTCGGAGCCCAGTGGTGTGTCCTCGCTCCGCGACGTCGGCGTCGACTGGTCACGCACGACGGCATGGGGGGAAGGCGGGTACTACGCGCGCGTTTTTCTCAACGTGCAGGGGCGCGAGCCGGATGGGACCATCGCGCCGGAGGACTACGAGGCCGTACGGGACGACCTCGCCCGGCGCATCGCGGCGATCCCCGACGACGCGGGAAACCCGATCCCGACCGCGGTCTACAAACCCGAAGAGCTGTACGAGGAGCCGCAAGGCGTCGCGCCGGATCTGATCGTCGTCTTCGGCGACCTCTACTGGCGCTCGGTCGGGACGATCGGCGGCGACGAAGGCATCCAGACGCTCGAGAACGACACGGGTCCCGACGACGCGAACCACGCGCAGGACGGCCTCTACATCGTTGCGGGGCCGGGAATCGAAACGCGAGGCCGCGCCGATGCGCACCTGCTCGACATTGCGCCGACGGTGCTCGAGCTGCTCGGGATCGAGGAGCCGCCCGGGATGCGCGGAAGTAGCCTGCTGCCTGCTGTCGCCGCACGCTGACGCGTCGGGACATGTCCTGATGTAGCACGTGTGCTACGGTGAGATCGTGGCGCGAGACATCACCCAGCGCGAGCTCCGCAACGAGAGCGGCGAGATCATGCGCGCGCTCGACCGCGGCGAGAGATTCGTGGTGACACGAAACGGCGTTCCCGTCGGGGAGCTTGCGCCGATCGGCCGTCGCCGCTTCGTCGCTGCAGACGCCGCGATCGCCGCATTCGTGAGTGCGCCGCCAGTCGATGCGGCGCGGTTCCGGGCCGACGTGGATGCCGTCCTCGATCAGGACGTCTCACCGCGTGTCTAGCCCGCTCCACGCGCGCGGCCTCCTCGATACGTCGGCTGTCATCGATCTCGAGCAGATCGACGTCGACGCCCTCCCGGCAGAGGTTGCTGTTGCCGCCGTCACGCTCGCCGAGCTCGCGGCAGGCCCGCACGCGACGGCCGATGCCGACGAACGCGCTCGACGCCAAGAAAGGCTCCAGCGTGTCGAGGCGTCCTTCGACCCGCTGCCCGTCGATGCTTCGGTTGCACGTGCCTACGGCCGGGTGTTCGCTGCCGCTCTGTCGTCCGGGAGGAGCCCTCGTGGCAGGCGAGCGTTCGACATGCTCATCGCAGCGACGGCGGTTGCAGCGGCGTTGCCCCTCTACACGCGGAATCCCGCCGACTTCGCCGGGCTCGAGGGACTCGTCGAGGTTGTGCCGATCGAGCTGCCCTTGGCGCCGCCTTGACGCCGGGCTTGGACGCTACGGGACAGCATTGTGCGCCCCGGCGGGAGCTAGGGTTTGGGAATCGACGTGTTGACGCTTGGGCGCTTGCTGAGAGGCGACGCGAGATACGCAGACCCTGCAGGGGTCTACGTTGCTGCCTACGCCGCGCCATGGCGTCGCCTGGCTGCGGGTGCCATCGACTGGACACTCTGCTATGTCGCGTTTCTGCTGGTGTCGATCCCGCTCGGAGCCGTTCAGGCGCTCGGCGCCGTCTCGTGGCGGGAGGGCGACTTCGGCGGACTACCCGGGCATGTGCTCTTCGTGGTCACGCAGGTGTTGACCGTCACTCCGGTGCTCGCCTACTTCGGGCTCCTGCTGCCGACGAGCCAGACGTTCGGGATGAACGCCCTGGAGCTGCGCGTCGTCTCGACGAAGACCGGGAGAGCGCCGACGCACATCACGGCGACGCTTCGCTCCGTCGTTGCGACGGCGATCGCCGCCTCGTTCTACGTCACGTACCAGGTTGCCACCGGTTTCGATGAAGGACGAGAGCTCGACACGACATCGTCCCGCATTCTCGATGCCGCCCATGTGCTCGTCGTCGCGGGCAGCATCTCGGCCCTCGCGATGATGCTCACACCCTCCTGCCGTAGCCTCCTCGATCGGCTCTTCGGAACTGCGGTCATCGACGAGCTCGAAGCGGTAACTCCCCGCATGGGGCCGTGGGGGCCTCTCGACACGTTCGACCTGTCGCGGCAGCGGTCGACCGCTCGGCGCTGAGTCGCTTCGATTGCTCCCGAACCATCTGTGGACACCTCTTCGCACAATTGACGTCTTTACAGTGCCAGGCAC
>JBOHBA010000232.1:0-6858 GCA_050698095.1 Gaiellaceae bacterium | reverse complement strand
TTCCTCGAGGACGTCGCGCGGCGTGGGCTCGGGCGCTTCGTCGGGCAAACCGAGGGTGGGGAGCTGGTCGCGCTCTGCCACATGGGCGTCAACGTCGTCCCGTCGGGAAACGAGTGCGGCGCGTTCGCGCGCGACGTTGTCCGAGCGGCGCCTCGCATGCTGATCGGCGAGGCGCGCGCGGTCTCGGAGCTGTGGGACGAGGTTCAGCCGCGTCTCCCGCAGCCGCGCGAAGATCGCCCGGGGCAGCCGGTGTTCGTGATCCGTGAACCCCCGGCGTTCGGGAACACCGGCCTTCGCGCCGCGCGGCTGGACGACCTGGAGCTCCTCATGCCTGCGTGCGCGGCCGCGCACGAGCAGGAGCTCGGGATCGATCCCCTGCACCGCGACCCCGACGGCTTCCGGTGGCGGACCCGCACGCAGATCGAGGAGGGACGGTCGTGGCTGTGGGTCGAGAACGGCGCGATCCTCTTCAAGGCCGAGGCCTCGGCCTGGACGCCCTCAGCGGTGCAGTTGCAGCAGGTATGGGTGGATCCCGCCGTCCGTCGCAGCGGGAACGGGGCACGCGGTCTCTCCGACCTGTGTCGCCTGCTCCTCGAGCGCGTGCCCACCGTCTGTCTGTTCGTCCGTGCGGAGAACGAGGCGGCGATCCGGCTGTACGAGACGATCGGCATGGAGCACGTACTCGACTATCGCTCTGTCCTCCTGTAGGGGCCTGTCCGGGGAATGGGCACGGTGGAAGACACGCGGCAGGTGGTGCGGGGCAAGGACGCAGGGAGCCCCGATATGCAGGCAGATCGGGGCCACGGAGGACGCGGCATCGCGCCGCATGACGCATGTATGCCGCCCTGCTCCACTCCCCGGACAGGCCCCTAGGCATGGAGTCGCTGCTTCTCGCGCGCCATGCGTTCGCGGGCTCGAATCGCGATGGCGTTGCGTCCTGCGCGGTTCCGGGAGAGGGGCTGACGGCAGAGGGTGTCGAACAGGCGAAGCGTCTCGGCGAGTTGCTCGAGGCGGAGGTGATCTCGCTTGGCGTTGCCAGCGGTCTCGCTCGGACGCAGGAGACGCTCGCGCTTGCTCTCGCCGGGCGGAGTGTGCCGCAGCTCGTACTCTCCGAGCTGAACGAGATCGACTTCGGGGCGTTCGCCGACGGTCCGCTGAGCACGTACCGCGCCTGGGCGGGCTCTCAGCCACCGGACGAACCTGCGCCTGGCGGCGGGGAGAGTCGCGCGGAGGCGGCGGCACGATTTGCGCGCGGGCTGCGCCTGTTGCTCGAGAGGCCCGAGGGGCTTGTCCTGCACATCGGGCACGCGCTCGCGGTGCGGTACGTGATCGACGCTGCGCAGGGGCTCGTGCCGGCGCCGCTCATGACTCCCGTCGAGCACGCGATCGCGCAGCGCCTGCATGCGAGCGATGTCGGGAATGCGGCCGCGCTCCTCGACGACTGGAGCCGCGCTCCGCGCTTCCGGGATCACTCGGACGGGTGACAGGAACGGCGATCCTCGATCCGACGATCTCTGGGATGCGTCTCCGCCTGAGCACGGCGCTGCTCGCGATCGTCTCGGCGTTCGCCGTCGCCGGCTGCGGGGGAGGAAGCGGCGGTACACCAGTCGCGGGCGAGCCGATCAGCTTCGAGGAGCTCACACAATCCGCGAGCTCGAGCGCCGAGGCGACGAGCGGCCGGTTCGCCTTCGAGATGACCACGTCGTTCCCGGGCGCTCCAGAGCAGTTCGCGTTCTCGGGCGAGGGCGCGTTCGACGCCGCGTCGAAGCGCGCGTCGTTCTCGGTGGATATGTCGTCCTTGGCGTCCTTGCTCGGCGGCCTGTTCGCCGGGCTGGGCGGAGCGGCCGGAGCGGACGCTCCCGACTTCGACGACCCGAGCGGCTGGAAGATCGATGCCGTACAGGACGGAACCGTGAGCTACGTCCGCTTTCCGGCGCTCCAGAGCGAGCTCCCGGCCGGAAAGTCGTGGATCAGGACCGATGGTGGTGACCTCGCCGTCCAGGGGTTCGACTTCAGCGAGCTCGACCAGTTCACGAAGACCGATCCACGCGAGCTGCTCGGCGTCCTGGGCAATGCCACCGGTGAGATCGAGACCGTGGGAACGGAGGAGTTGCGCGGCGTCGAGACGACTCACTATCGCACCGTCCTCGACTCGAGCGACCTGGGCACGTACACGCTTGACGACGAGGGTGACAAGTCCAGCTCTCTCGCCGAGCAGCTGGCTGCGCAGCCTGGGCTCGGTGAGGTTCCCGTCGACTTCTGGCTCGACGCGAACGGGCTCGTCCGGAAGCTCACGATGGCTTTCTCGGCGATGCAGCCGGGCACCTCGGAGGCCAGCGAGGTCTCGATGACCTTCGAGCTCTGGGACTACGGCGAGGCCGTCGAGATCGACCTCCCGTCCGCGTCCGAGGTCGTCGACGCGTCGGCCGTTCGGTAACGAGGGACGGCACAATGGGCGCATGGCTGGCGCCCTGCACGAGCGCGTCGAGGAATCGATCCGGCGCCGCGAGCTGATCCGTCCCGGCGGCGAGGTCGCGTGCCTGGTGTCGGGCGGGCCGGACTCGACCTGCCTCTGGCACGTTCTCGGCGCTCTGGGCTACCGCGTCTCGGCGGTGCACGTGAATCACGGTCTCCGCGGTGAGGAGTCGGAGAACGACGCTCGCCACTGCCGCGAGCTCATGGGCGCCGAGGTCGTCGACGCAGGTAACAGTCTGTTACGAGGAGCGACCGAAGCGGCGTTGAGAGACGCCCGGTACGGGCTGACCGAGCGGCTCGGTCTTCGCGCGACGGGACACACGGCATCCGACCAGGTCGAGACGGTCCTCTATCGGCTTGTCTCCTCGGGCGCGACGAAAGCGATCAAGCCGAAGCGCGAGGACGGCGTCGTGCGTCCGCTCCTGTCCGTGTGGCGTGAGGAAACAGAGGCGTACTGCCGCGACCACGGGCTCGACTACCGCGTCGATTCGTCGAACGAGGACACGAAGCGGGGGCTCATCCGGAACGAGATCCTGCCGCTCCTGCGGCGGCTCCATCCTGCAGCCGACGAGAATCTGCTGGCGCTCACCCGAGAGCGCCCGCGTCTTCCAAGGGCGCTCGAGGAGGCACTCGCCGACCTCCTTTCGTCGACGGACGGGACGAAGAGCGCCGATCTCGGCCACGGGACGCGTGCCGTGCGCGAGTACGACGAGCTCCGACTCGAGGGGCGGGTCACGTTCGGCCCCTGGCTTCTCGAGAGCTCCCTGCCGGGCTTGTCGGTGCGCACGCGTAAGCCGGGCGACCGGCTCGCGGGGCGCCGAAAGAAAGTGCAGGATCTCTTCGTGGACGCCAAGGTGCCGAGATCCGAGCGCGACGACTGGCCGCTCGTTGTCTCCGGGGACGAGGTCGTCTCGGTTCCGGGCGTCGCCGAAGCGCCTGGTTGGGAAGGCGCCGTGCGGGCATGGAAAGATGCGGATACGTGACGCAGGCCGAGCTGGAAAAGGGAGTCGGCGAGATCCTCATCGAGGAGGAGGCGCTGCAGGCGCGCATCGTCGAGCTGGGAGCGGAGATCTCGGCCGATTACGGAGGGCGCGACCTCCTGCTGGTCGGCGTCCTCAAGGGCGCCGTGTTCTTCATGGCCGACCTCATGCGCGAGCTGACCGTTCCGTGCGAGATCGACTTCATGGCGATCTCGAGCTACGGGGCGGCGACCGACTCCTCGGGCGTCGTCAGGATCCTGAAGGACCTCGACATCAACGTCGCGGGGAGAGACGTCCTCGTGGTCGAGGACATCATCGACTCCGGGCTCACGCTCTCGTACCTGATGCGGAATCTCAGCGCGCGCAAGCCGGCGACGCTCGAGGTCGTCGCGCTCCTGACGAAGCCGGAGCGCCGTGAGATCGAGGTGCCGGTGCGGTACGTCGGCTTCGAGATCCCGAACCGGTTCGTGATCGGGTACGGCCTCGACTTCGCGGAGCGCTACCGCAATCTTCCGTATGTCGCCGTTCTCCATGCCGATCTGGTTCCACCCGCCGCAATCCGCCCATAACGGGGGAGAGGGTGCCGGTCGCCGGGTGCCGACAAAGCAGGGTGCTACCCTGCGAATACTGACGTGAATCGCTTTTTCCGAAGCGCGCTCTTCCCGCTGGTCATCATCGTCCTGCTCGTCTACCTGGCGAGTCAGACGCTGCTGCCCGGACGCTCGGAGCAGCGCAAGATCACGTACTCAGAGGCGCGAACGCAGGTCGAAAACGGGAACGTCAACGAGGTCCTCTTCACGCCGACGCGGCAGCAGATCAACCTCACGCTCGTCGACGGCCGGAAGGTCAAGGTCAACTACCCGACGCCGCAGTCGGCGACCCAGTTCCAGGGCCTGCTCGAGAAGCACAACGTCAAGTACGACTCCAAGGGAACGGGGTCGTCGGCCTGGTGGGCTCTGCTCATCAACTTCCTGCCCTTCGTCCTCCTGATCGGCTTCTGGATCTTCCTCATGAACCAGATGCAGGGCGGCGGGTCGAAGGTGATGAGCTTCGGCAAGAGCCGCGCGAAGCGCATGTCGCCCGACTCACCGAAGGTGACGTTCAAAGACGTTGCCGGCGCGGACGAGGCCGTCGAGGAGCTGCATGTGATCAAGGAGTTCCTCGAGAACCCGAAGAAGTTCCAGGCTCTTGGCGCCAGGATTCCAAAGGGCGTTCTCCTTTACGGGCCTCCCGGAACCGGCAAGACGCTGCTCGCACGCGCAGTTGCTGGTGAGGCGGGCGTCCCGTTTTTCTCGATCTCGGGCTCGGACTTCGTCGAGATGTTCGTCGGCGTCGGCGCCTCACGCGTGCGCGACCTCTTCGAGCAGGCCAAGCAGGCCTCCCCCTGCATCATCTTCATGGACGAGATCGACGCGGTCGGCCGCCATCGCGGCGCCGGCCTCGGCGGTGGCCACGACGAGCGCGAGCAGACCCTGAACCAGCTCCTCGTCGAGATGGACGGCTTCGAGATGAAGGACAACATCATCCTCATCGCAGCGACGAACCGCCCCGACATCCTCGATCCGGCGCTGCTTCGCCCCGGCCGCTTCGACCGCCAGATCGTGGTCGATCGCCCCGATCGACTCGGGCGCAGGAAGATCCTCGAGGTGCACGCTCGCGGCAAGCCGCTCGCGCGCGAGATCGACCTCGACACGCTTGCCGCCGGCACACCCGGTTTCACGGGCGCCGACCTCTCGAACCTCATCAACGAGTCGGCGCTGCTCGCGGCTCGCAACGGCAAGAAGATGATCGAGCAGAACGAGCTCGAGGAGGGGATCATGCGCGTGATCGCCGGCCCCGAGAAGAAGGCGCGCCTCCTCTCCGAGAAGGAGCGCAAGATCACCGCCTATCACGAGATGGGGCATGCGCTCGTGGGCCACTACCTCGAGAACACGAACCCGGTTCACAAGATCACGATCGTCAGCCGCGGCCAGGCGCTCGGCCTCACCATCTCGCTGCCCACCGAGGATCGCTACCTGACGACGAAGTCCGCGCTCATGGACGAGCTAGCGATGACGCTCGGCGGGCGCGCGGCCGAGGAGCTCGTCTTCCACGAGATCACGACGGGCGCCGCGAACGACATCGAGCGGGTGACCGCCACCGCGAAGTCGATGGTGATGCGCTTCGGCATGTCCGAGAAGCTCGGCCCGCGCGTGCTCGGCCGAAACCACGACCTTCCCTTCCTCGGCCGCGACATGGGCTCCGAGCCGGACTATTCCGACGAGATCGCGAAGGAGATCGACGACGAGATCCGGCGCGTCCTCGACGAGGCGCATACGTCCGCGACGTCCGTACTGCGGGTGCACATGGACGAGCTGCACCGGCTCGCCGCGATCCTGATCGAGCGCGAGACGATCGACAAGGACCAGTTCGAGCGCCTGCTCGCGGGTGAGTCCGAGGAATCGGTCTTCCCGCCCGAGGAGATCGTCGAGCCGTCCGAGCCCGAGGCGGAGGCGGAGAAGAAGCCGAAGCTCAAGCCGGCGCCGAGGCCGATCCCCGGCGCCGCGATGCAGCCTCCGCCCGAAGGCGCGGCCGGCTAATCCCTCGCGCTCGAGCCGGCGCCTCCGGCCGGCTGTGCCCGACGCCTGGCTAGACCGTCGGCGCTGCGGCCGATTCCTTGCTCTCCCAGTACCGGTTGAGCGAGCCCTGGACCTTCACGAACCACACGATCGCAGGGATGATGAAGATCCCGAACGGCATGAGCCAGAGCCCGGTCCAGCCCGTGACGGGAGATTCGCGGCCAGCTTTCGCGTACATCTTTCCGATCTCCGAGGGGACCACGAACGCGCTCACGGCGCCGATCACGATCCAGACGACGAGTCCCAACACCCCACCGAGGCCGTCGCCGGTGTGTTGTTTCAGCTCGTCGTGCGTCTTGAACGCCCAGTACCAGCCGTAGAAGCCGAGCGTGACGATGAACAGGAGGATCCCGAAGCCGATCCCACGTGGTCTGCCCAGAGGGCCCGTGTTTCCGCTGTGTGTGCTCATGAGGAGGGATTCTCCTCGCATCTCCGGACGGCGGTACGCTCAGCGCCGTGACTGAACGTGCGCCGTTCGAGGAACGCTGGCCTCGGCCGGCTGTGATGGGCGTGGTCAACGTCACTCCGGACAGCTTCTCCGACGGTGGGCGGTTTCTCGAGCCCGCAGCTGCGATCGAGCACGGGCGGCGGCTCGCGGTCGAGGGCGCGGCGATCGTGGACGTCGGCGGAGAGTCGACGCGGCCGGGCGCGGCTCCGGTCTCGGTGTCGGAAGAGCTCCGACGCGTCGCTCCCGTGCTCGAAGGGCTCGCGGGAATCCCGCTGTCGATCGACACCTCGAAGGCGGCCGTCGCGCGTCACGCCCTCGAGCTCGGCGCCGAGCTGGT
>JBOHBA010000231.1:0-4357 GCA_050698095.1 Gaiellaceae bacterium | reverse complement strand
TGGAGTTCGACGATCCGGTCGCCTACGTCCGTGCGTTCGGTGAGCGGATTCGCGGCGCGAGGCCGTCGATGCTCCTCGACCGCCTGGCAGGGAGACCGTGCGAGATCGACGTGATCAACGGCGCGATTCCTCCGCGTGCGGCCGCTCTCGGGCTCGAGGCTCCGACAAACGCGACGATCACCGCGCTCGTGAAGGCGCTCGAGGCGCGCGACCGAGTGTCAAAGACCGACTGAGCCCGGACGAGCGCCTTTCAGCGGGCGGCAGCGAGCCCTGCCCCGACGCGGCTCTCGAACCGCTCGATTCCGGCCAGGTACTCGAGGACCCGCTCGAGCGGCTCGACGTCGCCGAACTTCGCGTCGATGTCGAACAGGTTCCACTCGACGACGCCTGGCACTCTGTCGCCGACCGCCTCGCGGACGACGATCGGGCGAAAGCCCTCCGCGATCGCGTCCTCGGTCGAATGGCGGACGCAGCCCGCCATCGTCACGCCGGTGATGATCACCGTGTCGACACCCTGCGCATTCAGATAGCTCGAGAGGTGCGTGCCGTGGAAGCCGCTGGCGCGTTTCTTCACGATCACGAGCTCGCCCGGCTCGGGCGCGATGCGGCTGTCGATCTCGACCGCCTCGGTGCCCAGCTTCAACAGCTCGACCGGGATCTTGTGCACCCACAGCCCCATGTCCGAGTTGCGGCCATCGACGTCCTCGTACGCGGTGGTGGTGTAGACGATCGGGATTCCCTTTGCGCGGCCCGCCTCGTTCAGTGCCTGAACTGCGGGGATGATCGTGTCCATGCCGTCGCACGAGAAGGCGTGGTCCGGGCGCGTCCAGGCGTTGGCGAGGTCGATGTGCACGAGCGCAGGCCGATGGCCGAAGCCGACCCGCCGCTGGAAGCCGCGATCCTGGTAGATGCCGGTGTCGGCATCGAAGATGGTGCCGAGTGCGGCCCGGACTTCGGCGTCGGTGGTCACAGAATATCTCCTCTCATCGGGGCTCCTGAGGGTGCGTAGAGCGCCAGTGTCGCGCGATGTCCGCGCGCGTGGCGACCCAGACGTCGTCACACGAGCGGACGTGCTCGAGAAAGCGCGCAAGTCCCGGAGCGCGGCCCGGCCGCCCCACGATCCTGCAGTGGAGGCCGACCGAGAGCATCCGGCCCCCCTCGGCCCGTAGCTGCTCGAGCGAGTCGATCAGGTACTCGGTGAAGTCTCCTGCGGTGACGAAGCCGTTCGGGAGCAGGAACTTGAAGTCGTTTGCGTCGAGCGTGTACGGGACCACGAGGTGGTCACGCCCTGCGACGTCCACCCAGTACGGCAGCTCGTCGGCGTAGGAGTCCGAGTCGTAGAGAAAGCCGCCGTGTTCGACGACGAGCCTCCGCGTCGCCTCGGAGCCGCGTCCCGTGTACCAGCCGACAGGGCGCACCCCGCACGTGCGCTCGATCGCCTCGATCGCGCGTCGCAGGTGCTCGCGCTCCTCGTCCTCGGCCATCTCGCCGTAGTCGATCCAGCGCCACCCGTGGCTGGCCACCTCCCAGCCGGCGGCGATCATCGCTCGGGCAGCGTCCGGGTTGCGCTCGAGCGCCTGGCCGACCGCGAACACCGTGAGTGGCAGCTTGTGGGCCGTGAAGATGCGGTGCACGCGCCAAAAGCCCACGCGGCTCCCGAACTCGAACATCGACTCGGTGTTGAGATTGCGACGGCCCTCGGTCGGCGGCGCGCCGACGACCTCGTGCAGAAATGCCTCGGACGCCGGATCGCCCTCCAGGGGCGTGTTCTCCCCGCCCTCCTCGTAGTTGAGCACGAACGAAAGTGCCACGCGGGCGTCGTTCGGCCAGCGTGCAGCGGGTGCCTGGACTCCGTAGCCGACGAGGTCCCGAGCGGTCACGTCGAGGGCCCGAAGACGCCCGCCTCGGCGAGATCGCTCACGCGACCCGGCGTGTAGCCGCAGAGGCTCTCGAGCACGGCGCGCGTGTGCTCGCCGCGGTGCGGGCCGCGTTCCGGCTCACGCTCGAGCCGCTCCTCGCCCGATTCCAGGCGGAGCGGTGTCCGGATCGAGCGGACCTGCCCGAGCGTCGGATGGTCGTGCTCCACGATGTCTGCGCGGGCGACGGTCTGGGGATCGGCGAGCGCCTCCTCGACCGTGTTCACACGCGACGCGGGGACGCCTGAGGAGACCAGCGCCTCGACCCACTCGTCAGTCGTTCGCGTGCAGAACATCTCGTCGAGGATGGGTAGCAGCTCGTCGCGGTGGGCGTCGCGCGCAGCGCGGGTCCCGAACCGCTCGTCCTCGTTCAGGTCTGGCCGGCCGATGACGCCGCAGAGCCGCTCCCAGGCATCCTGCTTGACCCCGCCGACCACGATCCAGCCGTCGGCGGTGGCGAAGTTCTGGAACGGCACGATCGAGGGATGAGCGGAGTTGCGTCGTCGCGGCGGGACGTAGCCGTGTGTTGCCGCCCACGGGCCGATGTACATCAGCTCGTGGAGTGCGGTCTCGAACAGCGAGACATCGCAGTCGCACCCGACTCCGTCGCGCCGCGCGCGCCAGATCCCGGCCAGCACGGCGATTGCCGACGCGTAGCCCCCCGACAGGTCGACGAGCGACAGGCCCGACTTCGTGGGCGGCCCGCCGGGCTCGCCCGTGAGCATCTGCCAGCCCGCCAGCCCCTGCATCATGTAGTCGTACCCGCCCTCCGAGGCGCGCGGCCCCGTCATCCCGAAACCCGACAGCGAGCAGCAGACGATTGCGGGCTTCACATGCTTCAGCTGGTCGTACGTGAGACCCAGCTTCCTCGGCTGGTCGCCGCGGAGGTTCGAGTACACAGCGTCGCACTCCTGGACGATGTCCTCGAAGACCGCGCGTGCGGACGGATGCCGGAGGTCGAGGGACACGCTCTTCTTGCCACGGTTGAACGTCTCGAAGAAGAGGGAGTCCTCGCCTTCCTGGAACGGTGGCACGTACCGGCCGACGTCGCCGCCGGCAGCCGGGTCCTCGATCTTGATGACCTCCGCGCCGAGGTCCGCGAGCTGAAGCGTCCCCCAGGGGCCGGCGCCGTACTGCTCGACGGAGACGACCCGGACGTCGGCGAGCGGGAGCGTCATGCGCGTACCGCGCTCGCCGGGGCGACGATCGACCGGAGCCGCTCCACCTGTGCGAGGTAATCGTCTCCGTCGACCGCGGGGTTGAACGCGAGGTGAGACGCGCCGGCATCTGCATAGGCCTGTACGCGCGCGGCGCACTCCTCCGGAGTCCCGGCGATGCACAGGTGCTCGACATGGTGCGGCTCGAAGCGCATGCCGTAGCGCTGGGAGAGGTGCTCGCCGGCGGCCTCGCGCGCATGGGCTCCGTCGTCCTCGACCCGGGCGAAGGCGACGACCCCATGACGGAGCTCCGCCGGGTCTCGACCGGCCGCGAGCGCGTGCGCTCGCACGTTGTCCGCGCCCGCCGCAAACGACCGAGGCGAGACGAGGTACGGCAGCCAGCCGTCGCCGAGCGTCCCGGCACGCCTCTGTGCCGCGGTCGAGCGACCGCCGACGAGGATCGGCGGCCCCCCAGCCTGTACCGGGGCCGGCTCGATCGACACGCTCGCGAACGAGTAGTGACGACCCGTGAACGATGCGGGGCGATCCGCGAACAACCGGCGCAGGGCCGCGATTCCTTCGTCCGCGCGCGACCCGCGCTCTTCGAGCGGTACGCCAGCCGCCTCGAAGTCCTTGCCTCCTTCGCCGCCCACGCCGACACCCAGGAGGAGGCGCCCCCGGGAGATGTAGTCGAGCGACGCCGCCTGCTTCGCGACGAGGCTGGGATGCCTGAGAGGGAGCAGGACGACGCCCGCGCCGAGCTTGATCCGCTCGGTCACGGAGGCGAAGACGGCCAGCGCGACGCCGAGGTCGAGGATCGGGTTGTGGAACGAAAGGTGCTCGCCCGCCCAGATCGAGTCGTATCCGAGCTCCTCCGCGAGCTCCGCGACCGCCCGGTAGCGACCGGGGTCGGGAGCTCCGTCGGTCAGCTGGCCCGAGCCCTGAATGCCGATCTCCATCACGGGCGCCTGTCGGTCACGGAGCCCGGGGAGCCCTCCGCGCTTTCACCCACGCCTTCTCGTAGTACGGCACGAGGAACGCGAGGTGGTCGTACATTGCCCGGGCCGCGCCGTCCTCGTCGGCGGCGCGCACGGCCTCGACGATGTAGCCGTGGTGCGCGCGGATCGATCGGTGGAAGTGGCGTCCCAGAGCGGAGCGGGTGAGACTCGTCTGGAGAGCCGAGAAGACCGGCTGGGCCGCGATTTGCAACACCGTGTTCCCGCAGCACTCGATCAGCGTTGCGTGGAAGTCGCGGTTCTGGACGAACTCCGATTGGCTGTCGAG
>JBOHBA010000230.1:0-4149 GCA_050698095.1 Gaiellaceae bacterium | reverse complement strand
TCGAGCTGGTCGAGCTTCTCCCCGACCGACGCCAGCTTGACCGGTTTCCCCGTGACTGCCTTCACGGAGAGCGCCGCGCCCCCGCGAGCATCTCCGTCGAGCTTCGTGAGGACGACGCCGTCGAACGCGACGCGCTCCTGGAACGCAATCGCGACGCTCACGGCCTCCTGACCCGTCATCGCGTCGAGGACGAGCAGGATGTTCAGGGGCTTCGTGGCAGCGCGAACCGCCTCGAGCTCCTGCATCAGCTCCTCGTCGATGTGGAGCCGGCCGGCCGTATCCACGATGACGACGTCCAGGCCATCGCTGCGTGCGCGGTCGAGCCCGTGCCGAGCGGCCTCGACCGCGTCCTTCGTGTCGCGCCGGTAGACCGGGATCTGGATCTGGCGTCCCAGCTGCTCGAGCTGCTCGACGGCCGCGGGGCGCTGCAGATCGCAGGCCACGAGAGCGGGGCGCTTGCCCTCCTTTCGCAGGAGGAGCGCCAGCTTGGCCGCCGTCGTCGTCTTCCCCGAGCCCTGGAGCCCGGCGAGCAAGATCACGGTCGGCGGACGTCCGAATGCCAGGCGTGAGTCCCCCGAGCCCATGAGCGCGGTCAGCTCCTCGTGGACGATCTTGACCACCTGCTGGCCCGGCGAGAGGCTCTTGAGCACGTCCTGCCCAAGCGCGCGCTCCTTGAGCGTCGCAGTGAAGCTCTTCGCGACCTCGAGGTTGACGTCAGCCTCGAGCAGCGCGAGCCGCACGTCGCGCATCGCCTTCGTGACCGACTCCTCGTCGAGTCTGCCACTGCGGCCGAGGCCGCCGAGCGTCGCCTGGAGCTTGTCGGACAGTGTGTCGAACACGGAGCGGAAGTGTACGCAGCGGTCGTTCGTGCTCCTCGCCACGTAGACGTGCCCCGAACGGACTCCTACACTCGGGCCGTGGCTCCCACGCGCGCTCCGAGGGCTGACCTGCCGTCGGGCACGGTCACGCTGCTCTTCACGGACATCGAGGGCTCGACACAGCTCTTACGCAGGCTCGGCGCTCGCTACGCGGAGGTGCAGGACCGCCACCGGCAGCTCCTGCGTGCAGCGTTCGACACCTTCGGCGGCGTCGAGATCGACACGCAGGGCGATGCCTTCATGGTCGCCTTCCCGAGCGCAGCAGGCGCTGCCGCCGCCGCCGTTCAGAGTCAGCGGGAACTCGCCGCGGAGAGGTGGCCCGAGGGGGGCGGTGTGTCTGTGCGCATGGGCCTGCACACGGGCGAGCCCGAGCGCGGACCGGAGGGATACATCGGGATGGACGTCCACATCGCGGCGCGGATCTGCGGGGCCGGGCACGGCGGTCAGATCCTCGTTTCGCGCGCGACCCAGGAGGTACTCGCAAAGGGGCATGGAGAGGTCTCGCTCCGGCCCCTCGGGAGCCATCGGCTCAAGGACGTCCCGGCGCCGGAGCAGCTCTTTCAGCTGATCGCACCCGGCCTGCTCGAGAGCTTCCCGCCGGTTCGCACCCTGAGCGGGGCCACCCTGCCCGCCTTGCATCATCGGCTCGTCGGAAGGCGCGCAGACCTGACCGCGACCCTGTCCCTGCTCGCGCGTTCGGACGTCCGGCTGGTCACGATCACCGGCCCCGGAGGCGCGGGGAAGAGCCGGCTCGCCCTGGAGGTCGCAGGGCTGGCGGCGGTCGAACGGCCGGTGCATCTCGTCGGCCTCGCGCCGGTGTCCGATCCAGACCTCGTCCCGGCAGCGATCGCGCGTGCCCTCGGTGTGCGCGAGTCGTCCGAGCGGCCGGTTGCACAGACTGTCGCCGATGCGCTCTCGGGCGACGGCGCGCTCCTCGTCCTCGACAACTTGGAGCACCTTCCGGCCGCCGCGCACCACCTTGCCGAGCTGCTCCACCGGACTCCCGGTCTGGACATCCTCACGACGAGCCGTGCTCCGCTCAGGCTCTCGGGCGAGCATGTCGTACCGCTCGCCCCTTTGCCTGTCCACGACGCGTCGACACTCTTCTCGGAGCTCGCCGCTGCACGCGGCGTTCTGCTACGCGAGGACGCTCTGTCCGCTGTACGAGAGATCTGCAGGCGTCTGGACGGCCTCCCGCTCGCAATCGAGCTCGTGGCCGCGCGCCTTGCCGTCCTCCCCCCGGAACAGCTTCTCCGCGCGCTCGACGAAGGGCTCACGCTCGACATGGAAGGGCCCGTCGACCTCCCGGAGCGGCAACGCACGCTGCGGGCGACGATCGACTGGAGCTACCGGCTCCTGAGTGAGAGTCAGCAGGATCTGCACCAGACCCTCGCCGTCTTCGTCGGCGGGTGCACGCTCGACGACGGACAGGCGCTGGCGGGGTCGGGATCGAGCTTTTACGCCGATCTGGAGGCGCTCGTTGCCGGAAGCCTGGTCCGAAGCGACGTCACGGACGGCGACGTCAGGCTCTTCATGCTGGAGACCGTTCGCGAAGACGCCGTCGCCCGCCTTGTCGCAGGGGGTCGGCTCGACGAGCTACGGCACCGTCACGCCGAGCGGTTCCTCGAGCTCGCGGCGGTCGCCGAAGACGAGCTCGCGCGCTCTGAGCAGGCGCGCTGGTTGAATCGGCTCGAAGGCGAGCTGGACAACCTCCGCGCGGCGATGGATTGGCTGCTCTTGTCCGGACGAGTGGAGGACGCCCTGCGGGCGGTCTCCGGGCTGAGCCGTTTCTGGCGGGCGCACGGTCACGCAGCGGAGGCGCGCCGCTGGCTCGCCGCCGGACTCGGTTTGCTGGAAGGCGTGGCGTCCGACGTACGTGCCGACGCGTTCTGGACGGCCGCTCGTCAGGCGGCGGCGCAGAGCGACTGGAGCGGCGCGGATGCACACCTTCGAGCTGCGCTCCCGCTGTTCCGCGAATCGAGACGCGACCGAGAGGTGGTCTTCACGCTGTCAGAGCTCGCGTTCATCGCTCTCCGAGGAGGCGACCTCGACGGTGCGGCCACCCTCTGCGAGGAAGCCCTCGAGATTGCGACGGCACTGGACGACCCGCGTGCCACCTCAGCCGCCCATTTGGCGCTTGGCGAGGTGCGCTCGCTGCAAGGGGACCATGCTCAGGCGATCGCCCACGACGAGGAAGCCGTGACGGTGCGACGACGCCTCGGCGACCCGCTGCTCATCACAGACGCTGTGCATAACCTCGGTTGGGTTGCATTTGTCGCCGGGGATCTCGATCGTGCCCGAGCCGCTTTCGAGGAATCGCTCGTTCTGGCACGAGAGCTGGGCGAGGCAATCCACACTGCCGAGGCTCTCAAGGTTCTCGGCGAGCTCGACCTGTTTGACGGCGAACTCGACGGCGCCGAGGGGCGAATCCGCGAAAGCCTCGCTCTCTACTCCGAGCTCGACGCCGATCTCGAGCGAGCGGCGTGCCTCGTAGCGCTCGGCGGAGTTGCCGCTGCCCGCGGAGCGCTGGACGAAGCGGCGCGACTCTTCGACGAGGCGGACGTCTTGCGTGGCGACGCGATACCGGAGGCGCCCGAACGGGCAGTGCTCGAACGGTTCCGGGGCGCCGGCGGCGTCGGCTCGATGCCTGTCCCCAAACGACGAGTGCTGGACGAACGGTAGAAATGACGCAACGAGCACGTTATGTTCGCGGTGACAATCGAACGGAGGAGGCGGTGCGGTGAGCGATTTCGTCTCGCAATTCTTGGAGCAGGACGATTTCGATGGACAGGGCGACACATTCGAGGAGGCAGTAGAGGACGCCTGGAAGAAGGCGAAGGCGCACGACAAGCCACCGGGCTGGTTCAAGGTCAAACACGAGTGGGTTCGCGTCGAGAATCCCGTTCGGGAATACAAGGTGATCATCTCGCCGGGCTCGGGCCCGTAGCCCGGGTTCGCTAGTCCGAAGCGGTGTCCCTGGCGGGAGTAGTCGGACGGGTCTCGTTCATCGCCTTGAAGCCGCCGAGCTCGGCAACCGTCACGTCTGCGACGACAGCTGCCAATCCGAGGAAGGCGACGAACCGGCTCCGCCTGAGGATTCCGAGGAGCAGAACCGCCCAACCGGCAAGACCCACCGGGCCGAACGCGATTGCCGTCTCGCCGTGCTCGCCCACACGGCGATCTTAGTGCTCCCCGCCGCAAGTACGCCCACGCTTCGCGCGGCTGCGAACGCTTCGCATGCCGTCGTCCTCGGTCGGGCCAATATTCACCA
>JBOHBA010000229.1:0-4125 GCA_050698095.1 Gaiellaceae bacterium | reverse complement strand
CGTTCCAGCTCGTCACCCAGCTCGCGGGCCGAAGCGGCCGCGACGCCCCGGGGACGGTCATCGTGCAGACCTTCCAGCCGGACGCGGTCCCGTTCACGTACGCGGTGCGCCACGACGTCGCCGGCTTCCTCGTGCGCGAGCTCGCGCGCCGCGAGGAGCTCGACTACCCGCCTTTTCACAATCTTGTTGCACTTGTCGTTTCCGGACCGGAGCCGGACGCTCCGCTCAGGGTGCTCGGAGAGCTGCGCGCGGCTCTCGGGCTGCCCGGCGTGAGACTGCTGGGGCCCGCGCCGCTCCTGCGGCTCCGAGGCCGCTATCGCGCTCAGTTGCTGGCAAAGACGACCTCGCCGCGGGCGTTCGCGACCAGGGCTGCGGCCTTGCTTTCCGCCGCCGCGCCCGCGATGCGTCGCGACGGTCTGAGCGCCGTCGTGGACGTCGATCCGCAGTCGCTCTAGCAGCCTCGCGTGTATCGGCCATTGTCCAAAAGTGACAATTGACACAACGCGAAGACCGAGATAAACCGAGGGCGGCCGCTTGTCAGGCCGCCCTCGAAGCAGGGAGATGAAGTGTGATGAAGCACATCGCCGCCGCATTCGTCGTGACGCTCGTCGCGCTCGCAGGCTTCGGCGCAGGCTCGGCACTCGCGGCCGACTGGAAGCCATACACGGGGCCGGGGGAGTGGTTTCCTCCTGGCCGCAGCGCGAGCTCCTCATATGACTACTGCGCACCCTGGATCAGCAACACGTTTGCGAAATCTCCGTCCGGATGGGGTTTGATCACCTTCATCGACGTCAACGGCAACTGGAGCTACGGCAAGCAGGGAAACGGCACGATCAGGCGCGAACTCACGCTCTCCGTGTCCCGTACGTGGGTCAAGAAGCCGTTCTGCAAGAACAACAGCGGATTCACATATCAGGGAGGCTGCTTCGGCTTTGTCGAGCCGCAGCAGTGCGCCTGAGAGCGGATCGACATGAATCGCGCACTTGTACTTGTGATCACGACATCGGCTGCCATTGCGTCCGGAGCTGCGCTCTCGGCGTCCGATCGATGGGACGAGGAGGCTCGCGGTACCACGGACACCAGCGGGCGGATGCAGGTGTCATCCGAGCAGCAGTCGCCACCCAACTTGAAGCTGAAGCCGGGCACCAGAAAGCTCCTCGGCGAGTTCAGGGTGGGCGGGAAGAAGGTTCGCCTGGAGACGGCAGATTCGACGGACGGCGATGAATGCCTCATCGATACGGAGGTCGAGGCGCAGGTCAGTGGCTCAACCTGTTTCGGCGGCGGGCTGTTCGGGTCACGGAGAGTCGCTTTCTCGGTGAACTTCGACGGCGGTCCCGGGAATTTCCGATCGCTCTACGTCGTCGGCGTAGCGGCCGGGAGTGTCGACTCCGTCGCTCTCACCCGGACCGACGGAAGCACCGTTCAGCTGAGCCTCAGTCGCAATCGCGGATTCGTATTCGAAAGCAGTGCGTCTGATCTCGACGGCAATGTCCTACCCGCCGCGCTCGAGCTCATCGGACCAAGCGGACGCCTTGTCGAGAAGGTGGAGATCCCGCCTTTGCAGTGAGTCCCAGGGCAGGCGAGTCTGTCGCGCGGCGGGCTAGACTCGCCGCGCGATGGCTGCACACGACCATGACCACGAGCACGAGCACGAAAGCGACGAGCAAGGGCTCGAGCGTGAGGCGCGGCGGCTCATAGCGCTTTCCCGGATCCGCCAGTACGGCGACGGCGTGCTGCGGATGAAGGCCCGCGAGGTCGACCGCTTCGACGACGACCTCGGGCGGCTCGTCGAGCGGATGACGGCGCTCATGCACGAGGCGAACGGCGTGGGGCTCGCTGCGACACAGGTGGGCGTGCTTCAGCGCCTGTTCGTGTTCGTCGACGCGGGTGAGGATCGCGTGCTGGTGAATCCGTTGATCACGAAACGCTCGTCCGAGGTTGACGTCGACGACGAGGGCTGCCTCTCGTTGCGTGATGTTCTCGTTCCGGTCGAACGTGCGAAGGCGGTCACGATCGAGGGGCTCGACGCGTCAGGCGCGCGGGTGGAGCTGCAGCTCGAGCTTCCGACGGCTCGCGTCGTCCAGCACGAGCTCGACCACCTGGACGGCGTCCTCATCATCGACCGCACGGACGCCGAGTCGCGCAGAGCAGCGCTCGCCACCCTGAGGCCGCAGCCCGTCCTCGGCGCGCGGTGACTTCGCGCATCGCGGTCGCCGCGACGGCGCCGTTCGGCGCCGACGTGCTCGAGCGGCTGGCTGTACGCCACGAGATCACCTGTGTTCTGACGCGGCCCGATGCTCGAGCGGGACGGGGCCGCCGGCTCGCCTCCCCTCCGGCCAAGACCGTCGCCGCGCGGCTCGGCATTCCGGTGCTCCAGCCGAAGCGGCTCGTGCCCGGGCTCGATCTTGGAGCGGCCACGGTGGTCACGGTCGCGTACGGCCTCATCGTCCCCGAGGCGGTGCTCGAGGAGCGCCTCTGGCTCAATGTCCACCCGTCGCTGCTACCGCGCTGGAGGGGCGCCGCGCCCGTCGAGCGCGCGATCATGGCCGGCGACACCGAGGCGGGAGTCACGATCATCAGGCTCGTGAAGGAGCTCGACGCCGGACCGGTCGGTGCGCAGCGGGCATTCCCGATCGATGTCGATGACGACGCGGGCGACGTCTTCGCGACAGCTGCCGCTGTGGCCGTCGAGCTGCTCGACGAGCTGCTCGCCGACCACGCGCCGGCCTTCCGAGACCAGAGCGGGGAGATCTCATACGCCGAGAAGATCACCGCCGCGGACCGCACGCTCGATCTCGCGGGGCCCGCCTCCGAGCTCGTGGATGTCGTTCGGGCACTGTCCCCGCACATCGGAGCGCGAGCGGAGCTGAGGGGGCGAGGCGTCACCGTCTGGCGAGCGCGCATCGACGACGACGGCGCGTTCGTCCCAGTGGAGATCCAGCCCGACGGCGGGCGGCGGATGAGCTACGAGGCCTGGCAGCGCGGGCTCCGGTCGTCGTGACGTTCTTTACAGTGCCTGGCACTGTAAAGGCAACAAATTTGCGCCAATCGTTCCACAGCTGGTGTTCGCCAGCTCCAAATGGTCGGTGCGCCTACGCGGAATGGATCGTGCGCGCGATCTTGACGGAGTCACACGACCAGCCGCGCTCGTCATGCCAGCCCCACGCGAGCGCGTGCGCGACGCCCCATCCGCGCAGACGGGCGCGGTCCAGTCCGAGATCGCTCAGGGCGTCGAGCCAGCGTCGAGTCGAGATCGTTGGGTCAGCGCCCGTCGCCGCGTTCCGCAGCAGTCCGACTCCGTCGATCTCGCGCTCGCCCACGAGCGGCTTCGGGTCGATCACGAGCCATGGCTCACGCTCGGCCCGCAGGATGTTGCCGCCATGGAGGTCCTGGTTCACGAGATGCGAGGCTCGTGGATCGGCGCTCTCGAACACATCCACGGCGAAGCCGACCAGAGCGCGCTCGAACGGCTCTCCTGCGAGCGAGAACCGTCTCGGCACTTCATCGGCCCAGCGTTCCGCCTCGGCCGTGAGGAGCCTGAAGGGATGCGGGTCCAGTGGCTCGTGCGCTAGGCGAGGAAGGAGCTCGGCGACGACCGCCGCGTCGTCGACCGAAGCGTCCGACAGAGGGATACCGGGACGGCAGCGCTCGCACAGGAAGGCCCGCCGCGTGTCGTCCCGGGAGACCAGGCAAACCGCGCCCTGACCGCTCCAGAGCTCGAGCGCATCGGCCTCGTGATCCGCCTCGAAGTGTGACGGTGCGTTCAGCTTGAGCACAACCTCGCCGGCCGGGATGACCAACGAGTGAGGCGTACTGATCGGCGCCTCGAGCTCGAGCCCCCACGCGTCTGCGCATTCGTCCACGAGCCGCGGGAGCGCTGCGAGCCACTTCGGCTCGTGTCGCCACTCGATGCTCAGGGCGTCCGGGACGCGCATGCGTCGAGGTTACGCGGCGCGGTCATAGGATCAACTGCATGAGCGATTTTCTCGAGCGGGCGCTCGAGCTCGCGGAGCGGGGGAGGGGCGCGACGCACCCGAATCCGATCGTGGGAGCGGTCGTCGTCCACGGGGGTGAGGTCGTCGGCGCGGGCTCGCACGAGCGGAAGGGCGGGCCGCACGCGGAAGT
>JBOHBA010000228.1:0-4617 GCA_050698095.1 Gaiellaceae bacterium | reverse complement strand
ACGCCGAGAGCGCCGCGATCCTCTACGGGGCGCTCGCTCTCGTCGTGCTCGCGCTCTCCTGGCGCGACGCTCGCTGGGGGCTGCTCTTCGTGTCAGGGCCTCTTCTCGCGGGCGTGGGCCTGCTCGCGATCCTCCCCTTGGCGGTCCAGCCCGCGCGGGGCGTCGTGAGACGAGCCATGCAAGCCGGCCTCGCGGTACTCGCCGCACTGCTGGTCGCCGGCGTCGCCGGAGACGAGCTTCCGATCGAGGATCGCGTCGCCGAGACGGTCGGCATCGGACCGGCTGACGCTGTGAGCGATGCCGCGCTGAGCGTATGGGGAGCGATCGCTATGTACCCCGCGACCCTCGCCGTAGCGGCGCTCGTCGCCGTCGCGGCGGGAATCCTCCCCTCGACGCGACGCTTCAGGTACGGAGTCGCCGCGATCGGGGCCTTGCTCACCATCGCCGCGATCGGGGCCGGCGCGGGTTTCGCAAGTGCGGTCGCCGTCGCCCTCGCGTGGTCGGTGGCAGCCACCGTTGCCGCGGCCTCGCGTCGTCCGAGCTGACCGCGCGGTAGGCACCGCTCGGACCACTACACTCGTCGCGGGGTATCCGCCGGAATGCCTGTGTTGCGCAGCATCGAGAGCAAGATCGAGGGCCTGTTCGAGGGAGTCTTCGGGCGTGCGTTCCGGACGAGCGTCCAGCCGATCGAGCTCGCGCGAAAGCTCGTCAAGGAGATGGACGACCACCGCAACGTCTCCGTCTCGCGCGTCTACGTCCCGAACGAGTACACGGTCTTTCTCTCGTCCCCGGATCGCAGACAGTTCGCCGGCTACGAGGAGTCCCTGGTGGGCGAGTTGCAGGAGTACCTCGCCGAGCATGCCAGGCGCGAGCGCTACGCCCTGCTCGGCGCGCCTGTCGTCCTCGTGACGACAGACGACGATCTCGCCGTGGGCGAGTTCGGGATCGCCACGCGCCTCGTGACGGGCGCCGAGTCCGACGAGCCCGCGCCTCCGCCCGAGCTTCCCGTGGAGCAGCCTGCCCACACGATGATCTACCGAGCGCCTGCGCCACCCGTCGCGACCGCTCCTCCGCCCGATCCCGAGCCTGAGCCCGAGCGCGAGGTGGTCTCGCTCACCGTCGCGGGCAGGAAATACGCGATCGCGGAGCCTCGAGTCGTCCTCGGGCGCTCGCGCGATGCGAGTGTGCGCATCTCCGACGTGAACGTCTCGCGCAAGCACGCTGAGGTCCGGCAGGAAGGCTCCGCGTTCTGGGTCGTCGATCTGGACTCGACGAACGGAACGCTTGTAAACGGCAAGCGCATCGATCGAGAGCGGCTCCGAGACGGCGACCGCATCACGCTGGGCTCGACGGAGATCGTCTTCGGACGCTCGCTCGAGCGGTGACCATCGCGCTCGCAACCGACGAGACGCTGCTGATCCTGAAGGTCGCGTTCCTCGTCCTGCTCTACGGCTTCATCGTGCTCATCGTCCGTTCCGCGACGAAGGACCTCGGCGGAGCGCCGCAGGAGAGCATCATCCTCGGCGCGGCGGAGGCTGCAGCGCTGCGAGCGGAGCTCGGCGTCCGCCCCGGCCGGTTCCTCGTCGTCGCAAGCCCCGAGCTCGAAGCGGGAGCCACCGTGGACGTGACCGGGTCCACGCTCGTCGGCCGCGACGTGGGAAGCGGCATCCGGCTGGACCGCGACGAGTTCGTGTCGGCCCGGCACGCGCGGATCGAGCCGCGCGCCGACGGAATCTGGATCGACGACGTCGGGTCCACGAACGGAACGTTCGTGAACGGCGCGCGACTGAAGGGCGCGCGTGCGCTGCGTACCGGCGACGTCGTTCGCATCGGCGAGACGGAGCTTCGCCTGCAATGAGGATCGGGCGAGCCGCGGGCGTCACCGACACCGGGCGACGGCGTCTCCGCAACGAGGACGCATTCATCTGCGAGCCTCCGCTCTTCGCCGTGGCCGACGGCATGGGCGGCGCGCGCGCGGGAGAGGTCGCGGCGCGCCTGGCCGCGGCCGCTCTCGAGGAAGCCGGCGCGGAGACGAAGGGCGAGCAAGGCGTGACGGCGATGATCGAGGAGGCGAACCGGCGCATCTGGGAGCGTGCGCTCGCGGATCCTGCGACCGCGGGGATGGGAACGACGGTGACCGCTGCGCTGGTCGACACCGAGTCGGGCACCGTGGCGATCGGGCACGTCGGCGACTCGCGAGCGTACCGCTTGCGCGAGGGCTCGCTCGAGCAGCTCACGAGCGACCATTCGCTCGTCGCGGAGCTCGTCTCGAGCGGTGTCCTCACGCCCGAGGAGGCCGAACGCCATCCCCAGAGATCCGCGATCACGAGGGCGCTCGGAACCGAGCCGACGGTCGACGTCGAGGTGCTCACGATCGCCGGTGAGCCCGGAGACCTCTACCTCATCTGCTCGGACGGCCTGCCGACGATGCTCGCCGACGACGCGATCGCAGCGGCGCTGGAAACGGCCGAGCGGGAGCCGATGGCCGCAGCGGAAGCCCTTGTCGCGGCGGCGAACCGCCAGGGAGGCGAGGACAACATCACCGTGGTGCTGTTCGAGCTGGTGGAGGGTGACGCGCCCGCTGGTGAGGCCACCGAGGTCTCGATCGCAGTCGTCGACCGCGCCGAGTCCGTACCGAGCGAGGCGGCGGCGCCCACACCGCCCACCGACGCGGACGCAGACGCAGACGCAGGCGTTCAGCACCACGGAGCCGGTCCGGGCGGACGACTCGCCGCGCTCGTGCTCGTCGTCGCGGTCCTCGTGATCGGGGCGCTCATCCTGTACTGGGGGATCAGCAGGTGAGCGCACGGGGTCGCGAGCTCTTCGGGCTCGTGGTCGCGGGGCTGATCGCAAGCGTCGCGCTCGCGACCGTCACCATCGCAAGGAACGCCGAGGTCGCGGCGAGCGCGGTCACGTGGGGAGCGCTGTTCCTCGCGCTGTACCTCGTCGCGCACGTCGTCGTGCGCAGGACCGTCCCCTACGCTGACGGCGCCCTCCTGCCGCTCACGGCGGTGCTGACGGCGTTCGGGCTGGCGTCGATCTACCGGCTCGACTCGGATGACGGGGGAAGGCAGGCGGTGTGGGTCGCGGTCGGCGTCGCTGCGCTGGCCGGAACGCTGATCTGGTTGCGGCACGACTATCGCGTGCTCGAGTCGTACCGATACCTCTTCGGCGTCAGCGCGGTCGTCCTCCTGCTTCTCCCGTCGCTGCCGGGCCTCGGCTCGGAGGTCAACGGCGCCCGGCTCTGGGTCGATCTCGGCGTCATCCAGTTCCAGCCGGGCGAGCTGGCGAAGATCTGCCTGATCCTGTTTCTTGCGGGATACCTGCGCGAGAAGCGCGAGGTGCTCGCGCAGGGCCGCCTGAAGGACATCGGGCCGCTCCTGGCGATCTGGGGCGCAGCGATGCTCGTCATCTTCGCGACCAACGACCTCGGCAGCGCACTCCTCAACTTCGGGATCTTCCTGGCCATGCTCTACGTCGCGACCGATCGCGCGGTCTTCGTCGCTGCCGGTCTCGCGCTCTTCGTCGCCGGCGCCGGGGTGCTCTACAACGCCATCGGCCACGTCCAGGACCGCGTCACGATCTGGCTTCACCCGTGGACGTCGGAGCCCGTGTACTGCGCCCAGAACGGGCAGCTCGAGCTCCGGCAGGACTGCGCCTCGTACCAGCTCGTGAAGAGCCTCTACTCGATCGCCAACGGCGGCTTCGGGGGCACCGGGCTCGGTGAGGGGACATTCACCTCGGTCGACGGCACGCAGCTCATTCCGGCGCTGCGAACGGACTTCATCTTCTCGGCGATCGCGCAGGAGCTCGGGCTCATCGGAGCGGCGGCGCTGCTCCTCGTGTTCATGGTGTTCGTCGCCCGCGGGATGCGCGTCGCGCTACAGGCGCAGGACGGCTTCTCGAAGCTCGTCGCCGCCGGACTGACGTTCGGCTTCGCGCTGCAGACGTTCATCATCGTCGGCGGCGTCCTCAGAGTCCTTCCGCTCACGGGAATCACGCTGCCGTTCGTCTCCTACGGCGGAACGAGCATCGTTGCGAACTTCCTCCTGCTCGCGGGCCTCCTGCTCATCTCGAATCGGGCGAACAGCCCACGAGCATGAACAAGCAGATCGTCCGGCTCACCTACGTTGCGCTCATCCTCGTCGGAGTCCTCGTCGCGATGACGACGTACTGGCAGACGTGGGCGGCGGCGAGCCTCGCCGACCGCCAGGACAACGCCATCAAGCGCGTCGCGGAGTTCGCGATCGACCGCGGGCTGATCTTCTCGTTCGAGCCCAGGAAGCGGCTCGCCCGAAACGTGGAGCGGCAGACAGGCGGTAGGACGCTCTTCTTCCGCCGCTACCCGTACGGCGCGCTCGCGGCCC
Organism: Gaiellaceae bacterium; assembly: GCA_050698095.1. Lineage (GTDB taxonomy): Bacteria > Actinomycetota > Thermoleophilia > Gaiellales > Gaiellaceae > GMQP-bins7. The sequence continues at coordinate 250 of JBOHBA010000228.1, read as the reverse complement.
ACGTCGTCGGCTACTCAACGGTAGGGCGTTCTCGCACCGGGCTCGAGCGGTCGCTGAACGACTACCTCACGGCCTCGAACGCAAACCTCTCGACACTCGTGGACAAGGCCCTCGACGAGCTTCGCGGGAGACCCGTCCAGGGCTCGAACGTCGTGACCAACCTCGATCTCGACGCGCAAGCGCTCGCTCTCGAGGAGCTCGGGACGACGTGCGGCGCGGTCGTGGCGCTCGACCCACGAAGCGGCGACGT
>JBOHBA010000227.1:0-3848 GCA_050698095.1 Gaiellaceae bacterium | reverse complement strand
GAGCGGTCGTGGGGTGGGACAGCGCGCGGTAGGCGGCGAGGCTGTATCCATCGCCGAACGAGATGGAGCGCTCGACGAGAACCGCGAGCGGCACGCCGAGGAACGCCGCGAGCACCGCGAGGCTTCCGACGACGACGCTCCATTCGCGACGCGTGCCCGGCCTTCGCAGCACATCCTTTTCGGGTCGCGCTCCGCGCGCGGCCGCGACGCCTGTCTCGAGCTTCAGCGCAATCCACACGGCCGCGCCGACGCAGAGGAGTTGGATCACGGAGAGGATCGCCGCCACCCTGAGGTCGAAGATGCGAACCGCCTGGTTGTAGATCTCCGCCTCGATCGTCGAGTAGGCAGGGCCGCCGAGGATCAGCACGATCCCGAACGAGGTGAAGCAGAACAGGAAGACGATCGAGCCTGCTGCAGCGAGTGCCGGCGCGAGCAGTGGAAGGGTGACCTCGCGGAAGCTGCGCCAGGGACCGGCGCCGAGCGTCGCGGCGGCCTCGGTCACTCGACGGTCGAGGCCAGCCCAGAACGTGCCGACGATCAGGACGACCACCGCAATGTTGAAGAACGCGTGCGCGATGAGGATCGCGACCCATCCCCGCTCGAGACCGGCCGGGAGGACGGCGAGGAACGCGAGCGCGACCACGACCGTCGGCAGGACGAAGGGGACGACGACGAGCGCGCGCACGAGGCTTCGGCCAGGGAACGCGTACCGTCCGAGGACGTAGGCGGCGGGCAGCCCGAGCGCGAACGTCAGGGCGGTCGACGCCAGCGCCTGCCAGAACGTGAACCAGACGACGTCGCGCGTCAGCGGGTCCGTGAGGACGTCGAGCGGGGCGGACGTGAGGCCGCGCTCCAGGATCGAGACCAGCGGGTACGCGAAGCCGAGCGCGAGGAACCCGAGCGGGACGGCGTACGTCGCGATGCGCCAAGTGCGCTCGCTCAGCGAATGACGATGTCCGTCCACTCCTTCACCCAACGCTCCCGATTCAGCTCGATCTCGTCCGGTGAGAGCTCGAGCGGTTGCTCCGGTATCACCGCGTACTTGACAAACTCGGGCGGGAGCTCCGCGTCGCGGTTGACCGGGAAGACGAACATCGAGAGCGGGATGTCCTCCTGGAAGCTCTTCGAGAGCATGAAGTCGATGAGCTGGCGCGCGCCCTTCTCGTTGCGAGCGCCGCGGAGGACGCCTGCGAGCTCGATCTGGCGGAAGCACGAGTCTTCGATCACGCCCGTGGGGGCTGTCGAGGGCCGCGGGTCCCTGAAGATCACCTCGGCGGGCGGGCTCGACGCGTAGGAGACGACGATCGGCCGGCTTCCCTTGCTCCCCGCCGCGCCCGAGAACCGCACCGTGTACGCCTCCTCCCAGCCATCGACGACGAGCACGCCGTTGGCGCGCAGCTTGCGCCAGTAGCCCTGCCAGAGATCCCCGTAGCGCGCGATCGTCGCGAGCATGAACGCCAGGCCAGGGGTCGAGGTGGCGGGGTTCTCCACGACCAGGAGGTCGCGGTAGCGCGGAAGCGTGACCTCCTCGAGCGTGCCGGGTGGGCGCATGCCGCGCTCGGCGAACGAGGCCTTGTCGTAGTTCAGGCACACCTCGCCGTGGTCGATCGGCGTGACGCGATGCTCGGGGTCGAGGACGTACCGCGGGTCGACCTGTTCGAGCAGGTCCGACTCGTACGGCGCGAAGACGTCTTCGCCGAGCGCGCGCGAGAGGAGCGTGTTGTCGACGCCGAAGAGCACGTCACCCTGCGGGTTGCCCGACGTGAGGGCCGCCTTGGTCACGACCTCGCCGGCGTCGCCCGCCTTCAGGATCCGCAGCTTCAGGCCGGTCTGGCGCTCGAACTCCTTCGTCACGTCAGGGGAGATCGCGAACGAGTCGTGCGTGACCAGCACGACCTCGCTCGGCGTCTCCTCGCCGCCTGCGCACCCGGTCGCGCCGAGCGCGAGACCACTCGCGAGAAGCGCGATGAGCACCTTGCAACAGGCTGTTACTCGAACGCGCTCCATTGCCTTCGCCCGGATTGCGACCTCGTGACGACGTGTCACTTGGCAGCCCCTCTCTCTTCGCCGGGGAGGACGGCGAGGAGGACACCGCGTTCGAGCGTGACGCGGGCCGTGCCTGCGACGAACACGTTCGAGACGCCTCGGCTCGAGCCGGGTTCGAGCGTCTCGCCGTCCAGCGGATAGGCGAGCCCCTCGGTGCGCACTCCTTCGGCCGGGCCGTGCAACGCGAGAAGGGAGACGAGCGCGCCTGGCTCTCCCTCGATCGCGCGCACGCCGCGAACAACATGTATGCGGGCAGGGCCCACGAAGGCGTCGATCTCCAGCGCTGCGTACCTGCTCGACCCGAGCAGGAGCAGCGTCGCAAGCAGATGGTCGAGTCGTCCTCCGTCACCCGCGAGCACGAGCACTCGTCTCGCTCTGCCGGCGACCGCGGCGTCGAGCGCGAGCTCGAGATCGGTCGCGTCCTTCTCCCGTGGATGCCGATCGATTCGCGTGCCGGCCGCCTCGGCGCGTCGCAACGCCTCCGCGGACACCGAGTCGAAGTCCCCCACGGCGATCTCGACGTCGAGCCCGAGCGCCAGAGCGTGATCGAGCCCGCTGTCCGCGGCGATCACTCGTGCGCCTAGCGGCACGGCGCGCACAGCCTCGGGATCGGGCGCCGCCCCGCCTGCTACCACCACCGCGATGTCGTTCGACACGCCTTCCTCCGCTGGCATTACCCAGATCAGGTTCTGCGGGTCGGCGGCGCGCTCAACCGCCCTCTCAGCCCGGTCGCCCGAGCTCCCCGTTACGTCCGGTGCATCGTAGCGCGGCGTCGAGCGGGATTCGTTGCGAAGTCCGGACAGAGTCGTAACATCGTGTGGTGTATACCGATGTCTATGACGCGGACACAGATCTACCTCGGCGACGACGAGCGTGACCTTCTCGAGCGCACGTCGAAGGCAACGGGCGCGTCCGTGTCCGAGCTCATCCGGCGCGCCATTCGCAGCACGTACCGCCTGGAGCTGACGAAGGAGGAGAAGCTCGACGCACTCCGTCGAAGCGCTGGGCTCTGGGCCGACCGCGACTTTACGGGTGCCGAGTACGTCGATGCGATCCGCGGTGGTGACATGAACGAGGGTCTTCGCCGCCTCGGCATCGAGTGAAGCTGCTGGATACGACGGTCGCGGTCGACTACTTGCGGGGCCAGCCGCCTGCGGTGAAGCTTCTCGCGGGAGGGGCGGACTTGTCGGACGAGATCGTCGCGAGCGAGCTCGTCCGGTTCGAGTTGCTCGCCGGAGCGCGAGAGCACGAGCTCGCCGAGCTCCAGCGCTTCCTCGCAGTCCTCGGGTGGGTCCCCGTGACCCGGAGGGTCGCGCAGATCGGTGGTGAGCTGGCTCGGCGCTACAGACCGAGCCACGGCGGGATCGAGGATGTCGACTACTTGATAGCCGCGACGGCTCTCGTCCTCGACGCCGAGCTCCTTACGACGAACGTGAAGCACTTCCCGATGCTCGAGGGGCTGCAGCCCGCGTACTGACCGTCGACGCCGCTGATTGAATGACCCGATCGCGGCCACGACCTACCCGATCAAGCGAAACACCTTCCTCCTCAGCCTCTCGCTGGTGCTGCTCTCCGGCGTGTTGCAGCTGGCGGTGGCAGTCGCGACGATCACCCTCGTCCTTGTCACCGGGATCGAGGGGATTCTGGGTCTCGGGCCCGCGATCTTCCTCACCGCGGGCGCGCTCGCGGCGCTGCCCGCAGGCCGGTTGATGGATCGCTTCGGCCGCGTGCCCGTCATCTCGGGCGGGTTCGTCGTCGGGATGATCGGATGCGTCCTCACGGCGCTCGGCTGCGCTGTCGAC
>JBOHBA010000226.1:0-2719 GCA_050698095.1 Gaiellaceae bacterium | reverse complement strand
GTGCCTGGCTGAAGCCAGGCACCATTCGTAGCGCGCCTGGGCACGAGGTGAGCAACTGCGGGGGCACAAGGCCGGCCGGTGCCTGGCTTGCGCGGGGGCACGAGGCGGGTGCCTGGCTTGAGCCAGGCACCCGTTATAGCTCGCCTGTAATACTTCCCGAAGTGAAGCGACGCGCGAACCGACTCGCAGATCCCTATCGCGACCTCGATGTAATCGATTCCCGGGCGCCTCGGTTCAACCAGGTGGTCATCGGGGGGCTCTCGGCGGTGGCGGTGGTCACGGGCTGGTGGTGGCTGCTCGCACTGCTCGCGCTCCAGCTCGCTGTCGGGCTCACCTTCGGGCGACGCTACTGCCTCCCGTGCCTCGCCTACTTCGAGCTTGTCCAACCGTTCCTCGGCGAGGGGCCGCTCGAGGATTCGCGGCCTCCTCGTTTTGCGAACATGGTCGGCGCTGCGTGTCTGACGGCCGCGACGGTTGCCTATCTCGGCGGCTTCGCGACACTCGGTGCCGTTCTCGGCGGACTCGTCGCCGTGCTCGCGCTCCTTGCGGGGAGCACAGGTTTCTGTGCGGGCTGTGAGACCTACAAGCTCGGGTACATGATAACGGGGAGGCGTTTCGTCGCCTGCCCGCTCCCGGCCCGTCCGGGTTCGGCGTCGCAGCGCGCTTAACAGTTCCACGCGCGCTGCCGATACGCGTTTGGTGACCATCGCGCGCCCAGACCGCGCGTTCTTTCTCATCGCGGCGGCGTGTGCCTTGGCGTACGTATCGCTGCCGCATGACACCGCGTATTACAACCGCTGGTATCAGCTTTTTCCGGTAGCGGCTGTCGGTGCCACGCTGCTCGGCGTCGCGATCAACCGGCCCAGGTCGAGGCTGCCCTGGTACCTCGTCGCCGTGAGCGGCCTCTGCGCGGTCGCCGCGGACGCCGTCTATGCCGTCGAGCTCGAGCAGGCTGGAGAAATCCCATTCCCCTCCACTGCCGACTTCCTCGCGCTCGGCTCGTACGTGGTGCTCGCGGCCGCGCTGCTCGTGATGATTCGAATGCAGTCGCCCGGGCGGGACTGGCCGAGCCTCATCGACGCTGGCCTGGTCACGGTCGGCGTCGCTGTCGTCGGATGGACGTTCCTCGTTCAGCCGCGGCTCATGGATGGCTCGAGCGCGCTCGAGACCACAGCTGCGCTCGCCTTCCCGGTGATGGACGTTCTCCTCGTGTCGTTGGCCGCGCGCATGGTTCTGGGGCCGGGACTGCGCTCCCCGGCGTTCGCCATGGTCACGGTCGCGCTCCTCTTCCAGCTCGTCGCGGACGTTCTCTATGGGTTCGGCTCGCTGCACAACTGGTATCGCGTGGGCGATCCCGTCGACCTGCTGTTCGTGCTCGGCGCGGTGCTCTGGGGCACGGCGGCGCTCCATCCGTCGATGGTGGAGCTCACCGAGCCGAACCCCGATCCCGAGCAGCGGCTGAGCGGGAGGCGGCTTACGGTCCTCTCGATCGCGACGCTGATGGCGCCTGCGATGCTCGCGGTCGCCGCGGTGAGAGCGGGAAGCAGCGAGTTGCTCGTCATCGTCGGAGCGACGACGACGCTCTCGGTACTGGTCATCGTGCGTCTAGCCGGGCTCGTCGCCCGCCACGAGCGATCAGAGCAGCGCGAGCGCGCGCTTGGGGTCGCCGCGGCCGCGCTCGTCACTGCGTGGACCCGAGAGGACATCTACAAAGTTGCGGTCGACTCCGCGCTCGAGATCGCCGCGGCGGACGACGCCACCGTCGGCGTGACCCTCGGAGCCGCGGACGACTTTCACGTTGTAGCCGCCGCCGGCGCGCGCGCTGGGCGCATGCTCGAGCTCACACCGAGCGAGCTCTCCGCCGAGGCCACCGCGGCCCTTTCCGCCGCGCGCGCGTCCGGGGGCCCGAGAACCGTCCGACTGGCGACCGAGAGCGCGGAGTGGACGATCGTTCGCCTCTCGGTGCAGAGTGACCTCCGCGGTGCGCTCGTCTTCCACACGCGAGAGCGATTGTCGACGCGCGCTCGAGAGGGCGTCGAGACGCTGGCGGCGCAGATCGCCCTCGCTCTCGAAGGGGTGACGGTCGCCGAGGACCTCCACGAGCGCCAGAGCGCGGAGCGCTTCCGTTCGCTCGTCCAGAACTCGAGCGACGTCATAGCGTTACTCGAACCGGATCTCACGATTCGCTACCACACGCCGTCCGTACAGCGGGTGCTCGGCTACGGCGAGGACGAGCTCGTCGGAACGCGACTCACCGAGCTCCTCACGCCTGATGCCGCCGAGCGCCTGCGCGGCTTCTTCGCGGACGTGATCGGGCTTCCCGCAACGCCCCTGCCCCGTGATTTGCCTTTGCGGCGAAAAGACGGTTCCGTCTGCCAGCTCGAGAGCGTCTTCAACAATCTGCTCGACGTCACGAACGTGGGCGGGGTGGTCGTCACCGCCCGTGACGTCACCGAGCGGCGGGCGCTCGAGGATCAGCTCGCTCATCAGGCGTTTCACGACTCGCTCACAGGTCTCGCGAACCGGGCTCTGTTCGCGGACCGGGTCGAGCATGCTCTCGGCCGTGGAGTGCGCCGGCAGAACCTCTTCGCGGTCCTCTTCATCGACCTCGACGACTTCAAGACCGTCAACGACAGCCTCGGTCACGCGGCGGGCGACGAGCTTCTCGTCACCGTCGCCCGGCGCATAGAGTCGTGCCTGCGCCCGGAAGACACGTGTG
>JBOHBA010000225.1:0-3039 GCA_050698095.1 Gaiellaceae bacterium | reverse complement strand
CCAGCAGGCCCGAGAGGACCTCGTACGCCTCGGGGACACGGCCGTCTGCGAACGCATCGTCTCGATGCGCGAAGGCCACCGTCTGGAGGAACGACGTGTAGCCGCTGATGTCGGCAAGGACGAGCGGGCCGCTCGCGAGGCTCGGTGCGGACGCGGAGCTCAGGGTGCTGCCTACGGTACTACGCAGGGCTCTGGTCTGATTACTGGACTTCTTTGTAGACCCTAAGGAGCGTGTCGGGCCAGAACGCCCCTGCTTACGCGAACCCCTCCTGAGCCGCCGCGTAGATCACGCCGAGCCGCTGGCCCGAGTCGTTGACCTTCCGCTTTCGAACGTAACGGCACGTTTACGAATCGGGCCGCCTGGCTCTCCGTCTGGTTCGAGCCCAGTACCGCCCATGATAATCGCTGCAAAACGATACTTTCTGTTTACAACATTGGACGCTGTTCGGTCGATGGCAACGTCTGACGGAGTTGAAGGGCCGATTGCGCTCACCTCGAAGCAGTTCGCGCACCGCAGGAGTTCGATGAGCAGGCTGCCGACCGCTTCGCTGTTTCTTGAGCCCGAGCGGGGGTAGCCTCAGCCGGCGGCTGATTGGTGCGATCCGAAGATCGCGGTGGCCTCGCCTCCACCCCTGGGCCGGGGCCAGTTCAGTCCCTTGAGCTGTCCGCCGCCCGGCAGACGCCTGAGGACGCCCACTCGACGGCCCGGTGCCCCACCGAGAACCGTGAGCGGACACGCTACTCCGGGGCGTGGCCGAGAGCGCCCGCGACCGCCTCGTCGAACGCCATCGCTCGGCCCTCGGTCCAGAGCTCGTCGGCCTCCGCTCCGAGCTCTCTTCGCACGGCACCGATGTACCGCTCTAGCAGCGCGTCCCAAAACGCGATCGAGAACGAGATGCCAAGCGACTCCCAGAGAACTTCGACGGACGCGGCGAGTCGGAGCCCGCGCTCTGCGTCGCCGCTGCCGGCTGCAGCCATCGCGACCCCCTGCACTTCAATGCTCGTCTCGATCACGTCTCCGAGGACGAGCGCCGCCTGCAGGCTCTCGCGATAGCGCTTCTCCGCTTCCTCGGTGTCACCACGGATCAGTGCGCAATCGGCGAGGAAGTGGTATGCGAAATGCAGGGTGCGCGCGTCTCCCGCAGCGAGCTCGAGGAGCTGGCGCGAGAGCGACTCTGCCCGATCAACCTCGCCGAGCGCGACGAGCATCTGGGCGACGCCGACGAGAGAGCGCATCTCGCCTGGCGGGTCGCCCAGCTCGCGGTGCAGCTCGAGGCTGTGCTCGAAAGCCTCGAGGGAGCCGCGATCATCGCCTGCGTCATAGACCAGGAGCCAGCCGAGTGCGTCCAGCGCCGACGCGAGCTCCTCGAGGTCGCCGAGCTCGCGCCAGAGACCGATCGCGTCGTCGACTTGTACCCGCCCGCGCTTGACTTCTCCGAGCCTGGCGGCGATGCAGCCGGCTCCGGTGAGCGCACGCGCACGCGTTCGACCGCCGGCGGTGGATGCCGCCAGCGCGGCCGACAGCCTGCCGCTTCCCTCTGTGAACAGGCCGTGCGAGAACCAATACCAACCGAGCGCGCCTGCCAATTCGAGCGCGCGGTCCGGGTCGTCGTCTGCGAGCCAGTCGAGGGCCGTGCGCAGGTCGTCGTGGTCGAGGTCGAGGCGTGCCGACCACTCTGCCTCGGCGTCGAACCGGTGCTCGTACGCTTGCTCGGCGAGCGCAGCGAAATGCGCCGCATGACGACGGCGAACCCCAATGTTCTCGTGCGAGCCGACGAGTTGTTCGCCCGCGTACTCGCGGATCGTGTCGAGCATGAGTAAGCGACCGTCACCAATCGGCTTCACAAGGCTGTTGTCGACCAGCACGGTGAGCTGGTCGAGATCCGCGTCGCAGACCTCCTCCGCAGCGGCGAGCGGAAAGCTGCCGGCAAAGACGGACAGCTGCGCGAAGAGCGCCCGGGCCGCTGCGTCGAGGAGCTCGTAGCTCCACTCGATCGTCGCACGCAGCGTCCGCTGCCGTTCGTGCGCATCGCGCGCGCCTCCAGTGAGGAGCGGGAGAGCGGAGTCGAGCCGTTCCAAGAGCCCCTCGGGGGTGAGCAGCTTCATTCGCGCCGCAGCGAGCTCGAGCGCGAGTGGGAGGCCGTCAAGGCGGCTGCAGATCGCCTCGACCGTCGGGTCGGGCACGAGCTCCCGCCCGACCTGCCTGGCACGCTCGACGAAGAGGGTGCTTGCATCGCCCGATGGAAGCGGCTCCAGCCGGTATTCGCGCTCGCCCGACACTTGGAGGGGTGTGCGACTCGTGATGAGAACACGGAGCCCGGCCGACGCGGAGAGGACCTCGCTCACGGCGGGAGCAGCCCCGAGAAGGTGCTCGAAGTTGTCGAGGAGCATGAGCAGCTCCCTCCCCCGGAGGAAACCGGCGAGGTCGTCCGGAGCGCCGATCGCCTGCGCGATCTCCGAGGGCACGAGCTCGGGATCCGAGAGACCGACGAGCGGCACCCAGAAGATTCCGTCGCGGTGCGTGCCGACGAGCTCTGCTGCGACCTGGAGCGCGAGCCGGGTCTTCCCCGTTCCGCCTGGGCCCGTGAGCGTCAGGAGGCGCGTGCCCCTCGATAGCAACGCGACCAGCTCGTCGAGCTCCTTCTCCCTCCCCACGAGCGGGCTCGCTGCCACGGGGAGGTTCGTCGCGTCGAGCGTCCAGAGCGGCGGGAAGTCGCCGTCGCCGAGCTGGTACAAGCGTTCTGCCTTCACGAGGTCCTTCAGCCTGTGCTCGCCGAGGTCGCGCAGCGTGACGTCCGTGTCGAGCAGCCCCCGCGTCGTCTCGGAGACGACGATCTGGTCTCCGTGTGCAGCGGCCGCGATCCGCGCCGCACGGTGGACGTCGATCCCGACGTAGCCCTCCTGCGTCACGATCGGCTCTCCCGTGTGGATGCCCATGCGGACGCGCATGGAACCGTGCTGGAGCGTCCGCCGCGCTTCGTCCGCCGCGGCGACCGCGTCGGACGCACGAGGGAACGCGACGAAGAACGCGTCGCCCTG
>JBOHBA010000224.1:0-5811 GCA_050698095.1 Gaiellaceae bacterium | reverse complement strand
CCCCATGTCCGCTGCCGCTCCCGAAGCCCTCGTCCTGCCACAGATCGGCCATCGCCGAAAGCCTACTAGCGCTCGCCGGCGCAGGTCTTGTCGCCGGACATGACCTGGTCGAACACCGAGTCGAACTCGGCGTCGCGCGGCAGGTCCGCCTCGGTCAGCCCGGCGAGCTCCACCTGCACGACGGGCGTCACCCCGGGGCCCCCAACGGTGACGCGATGCCGCTCGCCTGGCGCAGGCGGCCGGATCTCCTGGCTCGGATACCCCGGAAATGGCCGCTGCGGAACGAAGCTGTGACAGAACGTCCCGGTGCCTTTGTGGGTGAGGATGCCGGACTCGCGCTTCCAACCCGCACCGTATGCCGAGTTGAGCGTGTCGACGTAGAGATTGCGGCCGTACTTGTCCTTCGGCACGCCCTTCGCGGTGCTCCCGAGTCCGAAGATCGGCTGCCCGAGGTAGCTGTAGCGTCCGAAGAGCCCTTGCCAGCGGCCACCGTACGTCCAGTTGGGATAGACCTCGAGCTTGGGAAGCTCGCCCGACCAGTGCGCGATGTGAAGCTCCCAGTTCGTGTGCTGCGGAAGCCACGGGTCGAAGCCGAGCAGCGGAAGGCGGCGCTGCCATGCCTGCACCGTCCAATACGTCCCGTTCGGGGCCTTGCATGCCGCGACGAGCATCGCCAGTGGCGGTCCGTCGTACGGCGCGCAGCGGTTCTTGAAGGTCTGCCAATACTTCCCCTTGCGGTACTTCCCCCAACCCCCCGCGTAGTCCCACTTGAAACGGACCTGCTGGATCTCGGCCGAAGGCGCTCGCGCGTTGACCGCGCCCCAGGCGAGCACGTGGCGAAGCCGGCCGTCGCTGCGCCGATACGTGAACAGGGCCTCGCCCTTCCCGTTCACCTTCAGAGAGAGAAGGCTCACGTTGGCGTCCTGCAGCGGCTCGCTGGCGCCCGCTCCGGAAGCGAGAGCGCCGAGCCCGCACGCGGCAACGAGTAGCGCGAACGCAACGCGAATTCGGACGACCACGGACCGCCTACGCCGCGGCGGACGGAGCATGAGGGTCGACGACGTGGCTGAGGGAGCCATTCCCGACGAGCGTATCCAGCGCCGCCACACAGCTCGGACAGAACTGCGCGCCGGCGGCTCCCCGAAGCTCGGCGAGAGCGTCCGCGACCGTCATCGCCGACCGGTACACGCGGTTCGAGATCATCGAGTCGAACGCATCGGCGACGTGGAGGACGCGCGCCCCGATCGGAATCTCTTGCCCACGAAGCCCGTCAGGATAGCCGCCGCCGTCCCAGCGCTCGTGGTGGTGCCTGATCGCAGGAGTCGCGTTGGAGAGGAAGCCGAGGTGCGCGATGATCCGTTCGCCCTCCACCGCGTGACGGCGCACGATCCCGCGCTCCTCGTCGTCGAGGGGACCGCGCTTGAGCAGCACGGAGTCCGGGACGCCGAGCTTGCCCACATCGTGGAAGAGCGCCGCGAACGAGACCGACTCGAGCTCGGAGGCGTCGAGCCCGAGCTCGCGCCCGACGGCGACGGCGATCTCCTGCACGCGACGCGAGTGCCCGGCGGTGTACGTATCGCGGGCATCGACGGCGGCCGCCAGCGACTCCATGGCCTCGGTCGCTCTGTCTCGCAGCAGGACGTTGGCGCGGGTGAGCGACTCGTTCTGCAGCTCGATCGTGTCTGCCGCCTCACGCAGTCGTCTGACGCTTTCCTCGGTGTGGTCGATGTAGTCGAGCTGCGCCTTGCGGACGAGGATGAGCGGCACCGCGAACACCGCAAGAGCCAGCACCCCGGCAACGTCGTACGCCACCGTGATCATCCCGCCGACCACGCCGTACACGAGGTAATGGGGAAGCAGCCATGCGAAACGTGCGCGGAGGACGTCGAGCGGGCGCTCCGACGTCTCGAGCGAGATCGCGCCGGCAAGCATTCCGATGTTGACCAGGTAGTAGGCCGCACCCGCGAGAGCCCCGCCCGCGACGAAGAGCCACCTCCCGCCGGGAAGCAACTGATAGACAGCCGCCCCGGCCAACGTGCTCAGCACGATCACTCCGACGTTGAACGCGACGCGATGAAGCTTTGTACGCCGAGCGCTCCAGTCGACCACGCAGACCGCGAGGGCGACGGGGAGGGCAACGCGCGGCCCGAACATCGCAGCGCCCGCGAGCGATCCGACCGCGCTCAGGGAGATCGATCCGCGATCGAGAACCTCGAGCGCAAGCGCCTGCCCCACGGCGACGAGCGCGATCAGCGCGACGACGCCCACGAGATCGTCCGTGCCGCCGGCGAGCATGACCGCGGTGCCCGCGACGATGCCGACAATGCCCACGAGGCCGACGAGAAGCCGCAACGGCCTGGTGAGGGACAGATAGTTGGGGGCGGGTGGAGGAGCCTTGGTCACCGGTGGGGGAGCCAGCTCGTAGCCGGCGGCGACGGGCCGAGGAGCCTTCGACGGTGAGCGCGGCGCCACGAGGTCTTCGAGTGCTATGTCGTCCGTCGCGACGACGACGCGATTGCGCCCCTGCGCCTTCGCTCGATACGCGGCGACATCCGCGCGGTAGATGAGCTCCTGCCCGTTGGCCGCATCCGCCGGATAGCTCGCTACCCCGATCGACACCGTGGCCCTGATCGGCTCATCGGATGTATCGACCTCGACCCGTGCCTCGTTCACCGCCGCTCGGACACCCTCGGCGATCGAGGCAGCCTCCTGGGCCGCCGTACCTGGAAGAAGAAGCGCGAACTCCTCGCCGCCGAACCGAGCGGCCGCGTCTCCGGCGCGAAGGTGCGCAAGGAACGTCCGCGCAACTCCGAGGAGCACGGCGTCACCGGCGAGATGGCCGTAGCGATTGTTGATCTCCCGGAGCAGGTCCAGGTCGGCGATGAGCAGCGACACTGGACTGCCGTCGCGCTCCGCTCGCTCGATCGCGTCTTCGAGCAGAACCGAGAAGTAACGGGCGTTGTAGAGCTCCGTCTTCGGATCCTGGCGCGCTTCGGCCTCGAGCTTCGGCATGGCCAGAGTTCGGTGGATGAGCACGAGCGGCGCGAGCGCGAGCGCGACCAGCCATGCGTTCTCCTGCCAGAGACTTGCGACGACGACTCCGAGCAGCGCGAGCACGAGGTCGGTCGAGATGCTCTGCAGCGTGAACAGACCGGTCTGGAGAAGTGTGTGACCGCGGGCGAACTTCAGGACCGCCGCCAACAGCAGGTGGTTGACGATTACGAACGTGACCGCGGCGGCGATCCCTGCGACGAAGTAGCGGAGATCGCCGTTCCCGATGGCACTGCGTGATGACCTCGCCGCGAGCACGAACGCTGCATGCGCCGCGAGTCCGGAGAGCGCGTAGTTCGCGATGTTGAACGTCTGGATGAACCACGGGTATCGCTCCCGCAGCCACTCCGGGATGTGCTGAACGACGGCTACGAACACGACCAACGGGGGTGGGAGCAGGATCGCGGCCGCCACCACGAGCACAGGGGTCATGTGGTACGACTGGTTGCGCGGGGTGAGGACGACGAAGAGCTGCGCGACGGCGGCACCTGCGCCCAGCAGGATCGCGAGTCGCCAGTCCGCCTGGCCGATCGGCGGCGCCGTGGAAAGCGTGTAGGCACACGCGAGCAAGGCGGCACCGTAGACACCGAGCAGATAGAGCTCGGCACGAATGGTCAGTCCGCTACGCCGGCGTGAAGGTGTCGCCTGAGTCAGGGCAGAGTCAGATGTCAAGACACCACTGAACATCGGTGCTGGCAACCCCTGTGGCGTCCCTCGAACGAGGGAGCGCTGGTCCCCGACAAGGGAGGGTCGCGTCGTGCGAAGACGCGGGTTCGTGAGGGTTTCCCCAGGGGTTTGCCATCGACTGTCGCGCCGCCAGATCACCAGGCGACGTCGCCTGAAGACTGCGAAGCACCCGATCGAGCGATTCCGACCCCCCCGCCGGGGGAGATGTCGCGTGTGGCAGTTCCTAATGTGAGCGATGACCACCACACCTGCGGCGCCCGGACTGCGGCCGGGCAGGAGGCTTCGAGACATGCGGCACGGCAACGTTGACCGATCGAGCGATGCAGACTCGGTCGGCGAGGTTCGAGGCAACGCCCTCTGGGGCGGCAAGAGCCGAGCTGTTCTCGCGGCATTCACCGTGCTGGCGTTCGCGGCTCTCGGGGGGCAGGTGACGCCCGCGACGGCGTCGGGCAGCGACGCGTATCTCTCGCCCGGCCTACAGGCCGAGGCGGAGGCGAGCCCGAAGGCGCTCTTCGACGTGATCGTCCAGGCCCGCGAGGGTAAGGACACGGGCGACGTGGTGGACGAGGTGCTGAAGGTTCAGAAGGACGCGCCCGCCACCGGCTCGAAGCTGAAGCGGAAGTTCGTCTCGATCGCCGGGACCTCGGCGACGCTCACGGGCAAGCAACTGCTGAAGCTTGCCGACCGCAGCGAGATCGACTCGATCACACGCGACGTCGAGGTCGAGCTCCTCGCGTCGAATACCCAGCTCTGGCCTCAGGCGGCCGGAGTTCCCGACATGTGGTCCTCGCCCCTCCCCGACTCGAGCTACCCGGCGATCGCCGTGGTCGACTCCGGCATCACCAACGTCCTGGGCGGCCTGAGCAACGTCCTAGGTACCTCGCGCCTGGTGAAGAGCGTGAACATGGTCTCCGACTCCACGAGCTATGCGGCCTACGGCCATGGGTCCTTGGTTGCCAGCGTCGCCGCGAATCAGAGCTCCGGCTATAGCGGGGTCGCGCCCAGGGCCAAGATCGTGTCCGTCAAGGTGCTCGACGGCAACGGCGTCGGAACGAAGAGCGACATCGTCGCCGCATGCGACTGGATACTCCAGAACAAGGCGCTGTACAACATCCGCGTCGCGAACTTCTCGCTGAACGCGGGCGGCGAGAGCATCCGGTACGACGCGCTCGACAAGGCGGTCGAGACCCTCTGGCTGAACGGTGTCGTCGTGGTGGTAGCGGCCGGCAACTACGCCGTGAACGGCGCCCAGAGCGACGTCGACTACGCCCCCGCGAACGATCCGTTCGTGATCACGGTCGGCGCATCGGACATCAACAACTCGATCTCCGCCAACGACGACTTCGCGGCGCCCTGGTCGGCCTGGGGCTACACGCAGGACGGGTTCCGCAAGCCTGAGGTGGCCGCACCCGGCCGGCGCATGAACGGGTCGGTGCCGTCGACTGCATCGCTGCTCACGCTGTTCCCCGAGCGGATCGTGGCACCGAATTACATGTGGATGTCGGGCACGTCGTTCTCCGCGCCGGTCGTCTCCGGCATCGCGGCGCACCTCATCGCGAACCATCCGAGCTGGACGCCCGATCAGATCAAGGGCGCGATCATGGAGTCAGTCTCCGTGCCGATGGGCTACAGCTCGAACGGCGCCATGGGCGTGGGCGTGGTCAACGGCTCAGCGGCTCTGAATGCCTCGGGCCTGGCCAACCCGAACGCGGGCCTGAACCAGTTCGTCTTCTTCAACAGCGCGACGGGCAAGAACGAGTTCAACGCGGGCAGCTGGTACTCGACTGCGATGTCGAACGCCTCGTGGAGCTCGGCGTCCTGGTCGAGCGCCTCCTGGTCGAGCGCGTCGTGGAGCTCGGCTTCCTGGGCGAGCGCCTCGTGGGCGAACGCCTCGTGGGCGAACTCGTCAAACGTCGAGTGAGGCACTTTCCCGCTCCGCGGAAAAGTGCCTAGAACCCCCACCCACCCTCCTCGCTTTTCTAGGCACTTTCCGCCGAAGGCGGAAAGTGCCTATTCCCACTCGATCGTCGCCGGCGGCTTCGAGGAGACGTCGTAGACGACGCGGTTGACGCC
>JBOHBA010000223.1:0-10493 GCA_050698095.1 Gaiellaceae bacterium | reverse complement strand
GGTAAATCCGGTCGAGCGCGTCAAGCCCCTGGACGCCGCGCGGGTCGGAGACCGTGACGAGCGCGTCGAACTCCCAGTAGTCCTTGACGGGCAGCGCGATGCCCTGCTCGTGCGCGAGGCTCCAGAGGATGTCGGAGGCAACGGAGCCTCCGAGGTGGGTGTGGAGCTCGGCGAGGCCCTCGTCGATCACGGTCGCGCGAGTCTACTCCGGCGCCCGAGACACCCAGGCGAACGGCCAATCCCGCTCCAGCCAGTCGACTATCGCGTCGCGGAGCGCTTCGTCGAGATCCGCGTACGTGACTCGTACCCACGAGCGAACCGTTGCCGCGCCGTCGCGAGCGTCGTCCGGATCGACGTAGGCGCAGCCGACGACGTCGCCGGTTTGCGGATCGAGCACCGAGTAGGCGAATGCGGTCCGGGCGTCGAACTCCGCGCGATGCCGCTCGAGGTCGGCGAGGTTCTCCTCGAGCGACATCGGATACGGCCAGCGGCGCGCCCGGAAGCCAAGCGTGGCGCGAATGTGATCCATGCTCGAGGACCAGGCGTCGTGGTCGCGCTCGTTGTGCTCCGGCCCGAGCGGCTCGAGGTGGAACGCCGCGTTCTCGAACCGGATGGGAACCTCGAAGTCGTCGGGGACGAGCGCCACCGTGGCAGCGCAGTCTAGATTGCGCTGGTGGGTGTCAACCAGCTCGCGTTCCGCGCAACGAACCACTGCTTGACGGGTTGTGGCATCGGCGAGGTGCTCGGGCTGGTGCTCGCGACCGCGTGGGGATGGGGCGATGCCGCGTCGATCGCGCTCGCCGTCGCCCTCGCGTTCTTCTTCGGCTACCTGCTCACGTTGATCCCGCTTCTCCGCGCCGGAACGGCGGTCGTCGCCGCGGTCGGCATCGCACTCGTCGCCGACACGCTCTCGATCACGGTCATGGAGATCGTGGACAACGCGATCCTGCTCATGTGGCCGGGGGCGATGGACGCGTACCTCGACGACGTGCTCTTCTGGGGATCGCTCGCGATCGCGCTCGCCGTCGCGTGGGGGCCGACGTTTCTCGTCAACCGCGCGCTGATCGCCCGCGGGAAGGGCCACGCGCGTGCTCACGGCGCGCACGCCCACTAGCCCGGACGCAGAGTGGTCGGGAAGTCAATGGCGGTGGGCAGATCTGTGTCGCAAACTGCTAGGGATCAACCTGAAGAAGGACGAGCGGGACGGCAACAGTCGCGACAAGCCTCAATGCAAGCGGCGCGGCGCACGAACTCTCGAGCACGGCGCCCGCGGCGGTCGCCTCAGGGCTCGAGGACCTCGCGTGCGCGATGCCTGCCGTAGTTGGCCGACGACCATGGCTCGTCCTCCGCCAGCCGAGCCCGGAACGGTGCGAGAACCTCGGCACGGAGCGGCTCGGGAAGCTTCGCGAGTGACGGCACCGCGTCCGCGCTCAACCCCTGCACGTAGTCGATATCGAGATCGCCCGTGCCGCGCCAGCGATCGACGTTGCGTCCGGCGATGCGCCCGTCCGGGTTCGAGAGCGAGAACGCGAACAGGCCGAATGCGACGCCTGCGACCGCGATCCGCGCGACCTGCTTGCGGACGGTGTGGACGGCGCCGGCGACCAGAATGAGGACGAAGAAAGCACCCAGACCCCAGGAGAAGGCCTCGGCTGCCAGCCGAGCTCGCGTCAGCCCGAAGGCGTCTTCATAGAGGTCGAGCCGGTGGAGCGCGGAGGCGACGGTGACGATCGTCAGGACGCACAACGCTCCGAGCAGCGCCCTCAGCAGGATTCCGTGAGAGGGACGCCGCACCTCGGCCACGCGAAGCGCTGCGGCGACGACGACGAGTGTCAACGCCGCAGCCGCGATCAGCTGCCAGAAGCCCTGTCGCGCGTACTCGGCATACGTGAGGCCCGCCGTCTCCAGAACATGGTCGCGCCCCCCGAAGAGAACGGTCACCTGGACCAGCACGAACGCGAGAAAGAGCGCGTCGAGCAGGACGAGCGGAATCGCCCACTCGCTGAGGCCGAGCTTCGGCTTGGGCATATCCGGATCGGCGAAGACGCGCTTGGCCGCGAGCGCGAGCCCGAGCGCGCCGAGTAGAACCAGCGTGAACACGAAGACGCGCGCCGGAACCGATGCGAGCGATGGAATCGGTGCGGCCCTGCCGATCTCGGCGAAGGCGGCGTCGGCGGTCCAGAAGAGGACTCCGAACGGCAAGACCACCACCGCCCCGAGCACCAGCCCACGGAGTACCGGCGCCGAGCGATGGGGAACCGCTGGAACGAGGTCTGGCAGCTGGCCGAGCGCGCGGAACGGCGCGAGCGGTGCGACGAGGCGCGGCCCTGTGACAGCGACGGCTGCGAGCAGGCACGCCGCGGCGATGTCCACGGCCAGCACCCAGTCCGCGTCGAGCAGGGCGGGCACGCATGCGAGCGCGACCGCAAGCGAGCCGAAGAGAGCCGCGTCGAGCGACCGGCGCGTGGATGTGGCGACTGTTGCGGCGACGAGCACCGCGACGAGCGGCGCATCGATCCCGAGGGGTGCGCGCGGCAACGAAGCCGCCGCGACGGAGGCGGCGAGCAGCGCGAGGACTCTCAAGACAGCTCAGTGGGACGCGATGCCGCCCACGGGCGCGGATCCGGGAGCGGCGTGAGGATCGGCTCGACCTGGTCGCGGAGGTGCTCGAACGCGGGCGGGAGAATGAGCGTCTCGCCGAGGTGGTCCACATCCTCGTCGAGGCCGAAGCCCGGCCCGAGCGTCGCGATCTCGAAGAGCACGCCGCTCGGCTCGCGGAAGTAGATCGAGCGGAACCAGAAGCGGTCGATGATCGGCGACGGGCGCATGCCCGCAGCCGACACGCGCTCGTGCCACGCGGCGTGATCCTCGAGCGTCGACGACCAGGCGATGTGATGGACCGTGCCCGCGCCGCCGAGGCCGCGCTCCTCTGGCGGCTCGTCGTACGCATACACGCCGCCGCGGGACGACCCGCGCGCCTCCCATGACGGGGTCAGACCCGTGGGGTCTGACCCCTCGAATCCAAGCGTCTCCTCAAGCAGACTCCGACTCGCCTCGGGAGCGGCTGCGAACGCCCGCACGCTGTCGAATCCCTGGAGCGCGTGCTCTCCGGGAATCTCCGGGTGCTCGGCGATGAGCGGCGCGTCGTCCGCGGCCGAGACGGCGAGGTGGTGGCGCAGGCCCTCCGGATCCTCGAAGCTCACGCCCTCCTCGTCACGCGTGAGGACGACCGTCTCCGGGGCCAGCCGCTCCTCCCAGAGGTCGAGCGCTTCGGAAGAGCCGACGCGCCAGCCCACGGTATGAACCATCCCCGCCCCGGCCCGCCCGCGCCGTACGCCCGGGTACTCGAAGAACGTGATGTCGCTCCCGGGGCTCCCCGCCTCGTCGGCGTAGAAGAGGTGATAGACCGTGGGGTCGTCCTGGTTGACGGTCTTCTTCACGAGCCGAAGGCCGAGCACGCGCGTGTAGAAGTCGACATTACGCGGCGCGTCCGCGGTGACACACGTGACGTGGTGGATGCCGTCGAGCTGCATCACAACCCAGCGTAGCCAGCGACGGTTAGTGTGCCGCGAATGAAGATCGGGATCGTCGTCCCGTTCTCCTGGTCGTTCTGGGGCGCGGTCGTCGAGCACACGGAGGCGCAGGCGTCGGCACTCGAGGAGCTGGGCCACGAGGTGCGCCTGATCATGGGGAACGATCCGCCTGGGCAGTTCACGCGCGTGCTCCATCCGCGAGTCGGTCGCCACGGAAACCCGCCGGCGAACGTGATCCCGGTGGGACGCTCCGTCATCGTCCCCGCAAACGGCTCGCTTCCGAACATCGTGCTCTCGCCGCGCTCGTACTTCCGAATCCGCAGAGCGCTCGAGCGGGAGCGGTTCGACGTCCTGCACCTGCACGAGCCCATGACCCCGACGATCTGCCTCTCCGCACTCATCCTCGCGCGGACACCCATCGTCGCGACCTTTCACGCTTCCGGCGATCTCGGCTGGATGAAGGGCGCAAAGCCTCTCTGGGGCTTCCTCGTCGACCGCATCGACCACCGGATCGCGGTTTCCGAGCGCGCTCGCGAGTCGCAGCGACGCTGGCTCCCCGGTGAGTTCGAGGTGATCCCGAACGGCGTCCTCATTCCGGATTCGGCCGCTGCCGGGGATCGTGAGCATCGCCTCGTCTTTGCCGGCCGGCAGGAGCCGAGAAAGGGCCTGCATGTGCTGCTTCGCGCCTGGCCCGCGATCCACGAGCGCACCGGGCTCCGGCTCACCGTCGCCGGCGCCGATCCGCTCGCGGTGCGACTCCTCCTCGCGCGCCTCCGCATTCCGGACGACGGCCTCGACGTCGTCGGCTTCCTCAGCCAGGACGAGCTGACCGAGACGCTGCTCGGAGCGAAGGCGCTGGTGGCGCCGTCGATGGGTCAGGAGAGCTTCGGCATGGTGCTGACCCGAGCCTTTGCTTGCGCGCTCCCGGCAGTCGCCTCGGACATCCCGGGCTATCGTGAGGTGCTCGACCCCGCCGCGTCGGTCGCCGTTGCACCCGACGATGCCGCGGCGCTCGTCGATGCCGTGTGTGATCTCGTCGAGGACGAGCCGCGCCGCCGCGGCATGGGCGAGGCCGCGCGGGCGATCGCGGTCGAGCGGTACTCGTGGCCGGGGATCGCGCGGCGCCTCGAGGGCGTGTACGAGCGCGTCACCGGACTCGAGACCGGAAAGGCGCGCGCTGCATGACCGCCGTCGCTCGACTCTGGCGCTCGGGGTGGGCGCAGGCAGGCGTGGCCGTGTCCGCCCTCCTCCTCACGATGGTGCTCCTGTGGTGGCGCGGCCCCGATTGGAGCCTCGTGTTCGAGGCGTTCCGCTTCGTCATCTGGAGCTGGATCGTGCTCGCGTTCCTGCTCAACGTCGTCTCGACGCTGTTTCGTGCTCTCTCGTGGCGGATGACGATCAGCCAGGCACTGCCGCCCGAGCAGCAGCCCAGGCTGGACGACGTCCTCTCGTCGTTCGGCGTGGGCCTGCTTGCAAACGCCATCGTGCCGGGGCGCCTCGGGGAGCTCGCACGCGTCGCGACCCTACGGCGGCACATGCCCGATGCGCCGCACGGGACGAGCGCCACGCTCGTCGGAACCGTGTTCGCCCATCGGCTGTTCGACCTCGTGCCCGCAACCATTCTCGTCGTCTGGGTTCTCCTCACGGCCGAGGTGCCGCACTGGGCGGTCGTCACGTTCGGTATCGCAGCTCTGGCCGGGTTCGCGCTGTTCACGGTCGCGTGGCTGGGCGCACGACGTCACCACCGGACGGTGATGCGTGAGGGAGTGGGCTCGCTCCGAGAGCTTCTCGTCATGGCGCGGCAGGGGCTGACGGTGCTCAACGCGCCGGCCCCGCTCACGGGGGCGATCCTCCTCCAGTGCGCCGGCTGGGTGATGCAGCTCCTGGCGGTGTACGCCGCCATGCAGGCGTTCGGAATCGATGCGCCGCTGCCGGCCGCCGGGCTCGTTCTCGTACTCATGAACGTCGCGACGATCGTCCCGCTATGGCCGGGGAACATCGGTCTCGTCCAGGCGGCGGTCGCGCTCCCGCTGCGCAACTACGGCGTTGCCTACGCGACGGGCTTCGCCTACGGCCTGGCGCTGCAGGCGATCGAGATCGCAGTGGGTGTCGGCCTCGGACTGATCTCGCTTGCCCGCGAGGGAATCTCGTTCGCCGTGCTCAAGCGGATGCAGGACGAGGAGCAGTCCGCCGAGAACGCCCTCGAGGGCGTGCACGAGCCGGTCGAGGAGCTGGAGCACGAGGCGGCGCATGAGAGCGCTCCTGTGCCCCGCTAGCCTCAAGGGCGTCTTGAGCGCATCCGCTGCCGCGGCCGCGCTGATGCGTGGGTTCGAGGCGGTCGGCGCTGACGCGACCGAGCTTCCGGTCGCCGACGGAGGCGAGGGAACGTACGACGCGCTTGCCTCCGCTCTCGGAGGCGAGTGGCGTGAGGCCGTCGTCTCCGACCCGCTGGGCCGGCCGGCGCCCGCACGTTGGCTCCGGCTTCCGGACGGGCGCGCCGTCATCGAGGCGGCTGCGGCGATTGGGCTGCCGATGCTGGAGCCGGATGAGCGCGACCCGCTCCGAGCCTCCAGCCGAGGTTTGGGGGAGCTCGTGCTGGCTGCTCTCGCGGAGTCGCCGCCGCCCACGTCTCTCGTCATCGCGCTCGGAGGTACGGCGACCGTGGACGGCGGCGCCGGGCTCCGCGAGTGCGTGCGAGAGCTCCCGGTTCCGACCGTCGTCCTGTGTGACGTGCGGACGCGTCTCGCGGATGCGGCGCGGATCTTCGGCCCCCAGAAGGGCGCGTCCGAGTCTGACGTCGGCGAACTCGAGCGCAGGCTCGCGGCAATGGAAGAGCTCGAGCCGTACGCAGATCTTCCCGGGTCCGGCGCTGCGGGCGGCCTCGGCGCCGCGTTTACCGCTCTCGGCGGCGAGCTCGTCCCAGGAGCTTCGGCGGTGCTCGACCTGCTCGACTTCGACCGACGCGTTCGCGATCACGACCTCGTCGTCACGGGAGAGGGTCAGATCGACAGGACGACGGCGGAAGGCAAGGCGCCCGGCGAGGTCGCCGTACGCTGCGTGGTTGCCGGCGTCCGCTGCGTGGTCTTCGGCGGACGCGTTCGGGCCGGGATCGCCGGCGCGGAGACGGTCGCGCTTTCGGGCGACCCGTCGCGGGCCGAAGACGACCTCGTCGAGCTCGGACGCCGGTTGGCTCGCTAGCGAGACTCGGCGGCGGCCAAGCGGTCGGCCATCGACTCGAGCAGCCTCCAGGCCACTTCTGGCCGCGTCTCGACGAACGGCCGGAAGACGAACACCGGCAGTCCATATGTCTTGAGATCGGAGAGCGCGGTGACCGTTGCGGTTCGGGTGCGTCGATCGATCAAGGCGATCTCGCCGAAGGCCGCGCCGGGCCCGAGCGTTGCAACCTCCTCGCCCTGAACCTCGACGGACGCCTCGCCGCTCTCCACGACGAAGAACATCAGTCCCCCCTCGCCCTCGAGTGCGATCTTGTCGCCTGCGGCAAACCGTCGCTCGTTGAACTCCTCTGCGAGGCTCTCGAGATCCTTCTCGTCGAGGTCCGAGAAGAGGCGGACGTTGCGGAGCAGATCAGGTGTCGGCTTGGACATGGGCCGATTCATACACGAAGTGCGCGCCGCGTGTCACTCATTCGGCGTCGGAGGCAGAGAGCTCCTCGATCCTGAGCTCGGCGCCCTGGAGCCGCGAGGCGCACGCCTTGTACAGCTCCTCGCCGCGCCGGAAGAGCGCGATCGCGTCGTCCACCGCCACGTCGCCGCGCTCGAGTCGCGCGACGATGTCCTCGAGCTCCTTCTGCAGCTCCTCGAAGGTGCGGTCGTCACTCACGTGCGCACGTCCTCGACCCGTGCACCCAACGCGCCCGTCGCGAGCTCGATCTCGAGCCGGTCAGCCACCTTCACGGTGGACGCATCGCGGATAGCGCTGGCTCCGGCTCGCACGATCGCGTACCCGCGGTCGAGGGTTGCGAGGGGCGAGAGCGCCTGCAGGCGCGCTCCCGTGTGGTCGAGCCCAGCCCGTCGCCGTTCGAGGAGTAAGCGGGGCGCCCTGCGGAGTCTCTCGCCGAGCCGCGCGAGCCGATCGGCGTCGCGCTCGAGTGCGTTGCGTACGGAGAGTACGAGCCTGCGCTGCGAGCGCTTGAGCGAGGCGTCCAGCTCCTCCCGATCGGGGACCACGAGCGCGCCCGCGGCAGTCGGCGTGGCGGCGCGGGCATCGGCGGCCAGATCGCAGAGCGGCGTGTCCTGCTCGTGTCCCACTGCCGAGACGACGGGCACGGCGCAGGCCGCGACGGCGCGAACGACTGCCTCGTCGCTGAACGGAAGGAGATCCTCGAAGCTTCCGCCGCCGCGCGCGAGCACGACGACGTCGACCTCGGGGTGTGCGCCGAGCGCCGTTAGGCCGGCCACGATCGCTCCGGGCGCGCCCTTTCCC
This sequence comes from Gaiellaceae bacterium, assembly GCA_050698095.1. Lineage (GTDB taxonomy): Bacteria > Actinomycetota > Thermoleophilia > Gaiellales > Gaiellaceae > GMQP-bins7. The sequence continues at coordinate 2,517 of JBOHBA010000223.1, read as the reverse complement.
TGAACTCGCGCCTCGCAGATTACGACCGTGGCCGCGGGGAAGCGCGCTCCTATCGTCGTGACGAGGTCACCACGCGCTGCCGCATCCGCGCCGGTGAGGATCCCGACCGCGCGTGGGATGCGTGGCAGTGGGCGCTTCCGAGCAGGCGCGAAGAGCCCCTCCGCGGCGAGTTGGCGCTTCAGGCGCTCGAGGGCGAGCAGGTGCCCGCCGAGGCCGATGCGCTCGATCGTCGTCGCTCGCAGGCCTAGCTCGCCCTTCAGCTCGTAGAGCTCGGCTCGGCCCGAGACGTGAACCGTCTCGCCCTCCTCCAGCGCCAGCTCGAGCCGGTCGAAGGTGCGACGCCCGATCGTCACCTTCAGGGTCGCGCCCGTCTTCGGATCCTTGAGCGTGAGGAAGACCGTCGCCCACGCCTCGTTCCGGCGGAGCTCGGTGACCTCGCCCTCGATCCACACTGCGGGGAGACGCCCGAGGTACGCGGCGATTCCCCGGTTGAACGACGAGACCGTGAAGACCTTGCGCTCGCCGTACATGATCGGCTCCACCTTCGCCACGCTGCCAGCGTAACCGTGTGGTCGATCAGCGGTTGGCGTCGTTGTCGAGTCACGGGCCGACGATGAGCGATCAGAACTCGGGCTGAGACGTGAAGCCGAGCAACTCGAAGCGCCTGTGAAAGGGCGCCGGTCTCTCTTGAGCTGCGGGCGGCTAGGCCTCGACGAGCATCACGAGCGTCTCCGGCGCAACTCCGTCGTACGCCATCGCCTCGGCGGCCGCCTCGGTCTCCATCGCAGCCATGACGGCGTCCATGTCCGGGACGTCCATCAGCACACCAACGCGAGTGGGATTCTCGGGGTCGACGAACGTGCGGATGTTCGTCACTCCGAGGGGGCCGAAGAACTCCCCACGCTTCGGCGAGGCGAGCCAATGGTCCTTGTCCTTCACGTCGTGGTAGCCGAATACGGTGGGCATTGCGTCTCCTTCGTGTCGGGTCCGAACCCGCGCGGCCGGTTCGGCGGTCTATGTCCGGTTCGGCAGTCTATGTGTCGTGCGAGTCCGCCGTCGATAGGAGCCGCCGTGAGGCGACCGCAAGGTTCAAGCGCGTCGGTCCGCCGGCTGCGCGAGTGACGCCTGGCTCGATTCGCCGAGCTCGGTGGCTAGAGAAGAATCTCCGCGGCCGTCGTCGGGTCGCAGCCGCGCGACAGCATCTCCACGGCGTCGTGGAGGTCGACCTCGCTCACCGCGATTCGCTCGGCAAGATGAACCGGGTACCCCGCCTCGAGCAGGATGTGAAGCCGCCAGCTCTCGACCTTCGCGGGCTCGTTCTCGTTCCAGAGCGGGGCCTCGGTGGTCTCGGCCATGCGCGCCGGATTCGCCGTGGCGTAGACGCTTCCTGCTCGCTCGACGGATGCTGTCAGACGCCCGCCGACGAGCGCGGCAACTCGTCGCGTCTGGCGAGTTCGACGATCCGGTCGTCGAGGCGCTGCGAGGCCGCGTCCACGGCACGCTGGAGCTGGTCGGCGATCAGGCTGTCGGCCCGGCGCAGGAACGAGTCGGCGGTGCGGTCGAGCTCCTCGCGAAGGCGGTCGGCGGCCTCCTGGCGTATCGCGCGCATGCGATTGTCGAACTCGAGCGCGCTGGCCTCCGCTCGTCGATCCACCTCGCGTGCGATCGCTCTCTCGATCTGCTCAACCTGCCGGCGCTCGAGCTCGCCGAACGCGACCTCGATCCTCGCTCGCGCGTCGCTCTCGGCGCGGTCGACCTGCTCGGAGACCGTGTGCTCGTGCTGGCGCAGCCGGTCGCTCACGTCGTCTAAGACCCGTCGGCGGTCGTCTGTCTGCAGCTGCAGCTCGTCGAGCGCCTGCGCGAGGGCGTCCTTGGCGCTTGTCTCGAGCGTCTCGCGCAGCCGAAGCGCGGCGGCGCGCTGCTCGTCGACCGTCGTCCCGAGCTCGGCAGCCTCGGCCTCGATCTTGGACTCGACCTCCGCGATCCGCTGCCGCACGCGCTGCTCGAGCGTCGTCACCGCGCCCTGAAGCGCATTCTGCGCGCGCTCGAGGTCGGCCTCCCACGCTCGAAGGCGCTCCTCGACGCGCTGCTCGACCGCGGCGACGAGCTCTGCGAGCTGCTCCGAGAGCTCGCGCTCGCGGACTCCTAGCTCGCCACGCCGCTCGTCCGACAACCGGCGCTCCTCGGCGACGTACGTGGAGAGCGAATCCGCGTGGGCGCGCGAGATTCCGATACGGAGCTGCTCTGCCTGAACTGCGGCTTCCTCCTCCGCCGCAGCCCGAACGGCCCGGCGCGCGGCATTGACGAGCTCGTCTACGCGCGCCACTCGCGCTCGCATGCGCCTGAGCGAGAGCGCGAGGAGGAAGACGAGGAGCGCGGCGACGGCGAGGGCTGCGACGAGTATCCAGACGACCTCCGGCACGAGACCACTCTAGTGGTCTCTCCTGGAAGTCCGCGCCTGATTCGCCGGCGAAAACCGAGCAGGCCTAGGACGCAGGGAGGCCCCATACCCATAGG
>JBOHBA010000222.1:0-3375 GCA_050698095.1 Gaiellaceae bacterium | reverse complement strand
CTCGTCACCTGGGCGCTCGACGAGGGGGTCGTCGAGCGGTCGGAAGGTGAGAACCACGTCGTCGTCGACGTCCCGTCGGGACGACTCGACACCTGGGCGCGTGTGCAGGACGGGCGCGTGCGCTCGGTCCGCTTCCGAAACGTCCCGTCATTCGTCTGGGCGGAGGGCGTCGAGCTCGGCGAGCACACTGTCGACATCGCGTTCGGCGGCGCGTTCTACGCGTCGGCCGAGGAGCGCGTCGAGCAGGTCGAGCTGCCGCGCCTGATCGAGCTCGGGCGAGAGCTCAAGCGCGAGCTCGAGGCGTGGCAGGACATCGCGCATCCCGTCGAGCCGGAGCTTCGCGATGTCTACGGCGTGATCTTCTGGCAGGAGGAGGGCGAAGCGCCTCTGACCCAGCGCAACGTCACCGTCTTCGCGGACGGCGAGGTCGACCGCTCGCCGTGCGGCAGCGGCACGTCGGCTCGTCTCGCGCTGCTCGACCGGAGCGGGCGGCTACGACGAGGTGACGAGCTCCGCCACCTCGGCATCGTCGGCTCGGAGTTCCGCGGCCGTGTCGTGGGCGACGCGGACGTTGCGGGCATACCCGCTGTCCTGACCGAAGTCGAGGGGCAAGCGTTCAAGACGGGCGAGCACGTGTTCACGCTCGACCCCGACGATCCGATAGGGGACGGCTTCCTCTTGCGTTAGACACTATTCGGCGTAGCACTCGTTCAGGGGTGTTGCGCGGGGCCGTCGCGGGTACAGTCGGAGAATCGCAAGCAGGCTCATTCCGGCGAGATACGCCTCGCCCGTGCTCGTTGCGCGCGGTGGCATGGCGGAGGTGTACCGGGCGACCGACTCGGTGCTTGGCCGACCGGTTGCCGTCAAGCTGCTCGCGGCGAGGTATGCACGCGATCGTGAGGTGCGAGCCCGGTTCGAGCGCGAAGGGCGGGCAGCCGCGCGGTTGTCCGGCGCCGCGAATGTCATCACCGTGTTCGACGTGGGTGAGCACGAAGGTCGGCCGCTGATCGTCATGGAGTACCTCGACGGTGGCTCGCTCTACGAGCGGATCGTCGGCGACCCCGTCACGCGCGAGCAGGCGCTCGACTGGCTGGAGCAGGCAGCGCGGGCCCTCGACAATGCGCACGCGCACGGAGTCGTGCATCGAGATGTGAAGCCGGCGAACCTGCTGCTCGACCGCGAGGGCTCGATCCAGGTGTCGGACTTCGGCATCGCATCGGCGTCCGGGCTCGATTCGGTGACGCTCCCAGGGACGGTTCTCGGAACCGCCGGGTACCTCTCGCCCGAGCAGGCTCGAGGCGAGCCCGCGACCGCGGCCAGCGATCGCTACGCGCTTGCCGTGATCGCGTTCGAGCTGCTGACGGGCCGCAGGCCTTTCGCCAGTGACACGCCTATCACCGAGGCGTTTGCGCACCTGAACGCCCCGGTGCCCAGCGCGACCACGTTCGCGCCCGAGCTCCCGCCCGGCGTCGACGGGGTGCTCGCGCGCGCACTCTCGAAGGATCCCGACGAGCGTCCGAGAAGCTGCGCCGAGCTCGTGGCGGAGCTCCGGAACGTTCTGGATCCAGACGAGGCGCCGGCTCCGACCATCGTCGACGCGGGTGGCCCCACGCGCCGGATGTACTCGCGGCCGAGAGGTCGTCGTGAGCCGCTCAGATATGCGGTTGGTGTCGCCGGTCTCTTCGTGGCGGGTCTCGTGGTCGCGTCTCTTGCCGGTGTGGGACGGGACGGGGCAAGTCTCGAGTCGACGCAGGCGCGCGAGCCGGCCGCCGTCTCGAAGACCGTCGAAACCAGTACCCCGTCCCCCGACGGGGCGGCGCTCAACGATGCCGGCTTCGCACGCATGCAGGCAGGCGACTACGAGGGCGCTTTGCCGCTGCTTCGAGAAGCGGTCATCGCGCTTCGGGGCTCCGGCTCGCGCGTCGAGGCGTGGGCGAGCTACAACCTCGCGTTCACCCGCTTCGCTCTCGGTCGCTGCGACGGCGTGTTGGGCTTGCTCGAACGCTCCGAGCGGATTCAGGGCGCCCTTGAGCCGATCGACCGGCTGCGAAGCAAGTGGGAGGCGGCGTGCGGTGAGCTCGGCGAGGACGGGGGTGGTGGCAACTGGAAGGGGAAAGGCCGTGGCCGTGGGAAAGGCAACGAGGACTAGATCGGCCTGAGCTTCGCGAGGATCTCGCCGTCCTCGGGAAAGCGCCCCTTGTCCTGCTTCGAGAAGATCGGCGTCCCGTCCGCGACGACGTCGAATTGGCTTCGTTTCCCCGGCGTGGTCCTGGCGTCCACTCCCGTGCTCGCCATTATCTCGGCCGCGAGACTCGCGGCCCGTGTGTCGTACCCGCTTCAGGTGGGGCAGTAGAAGATCTCGACGATCACGCGGGCAACATTACGCGCCGGCCGTCGGCGCGTGCGAAGACATCTCCAGGAGCTGCTGCACGCGCCTTCGAGTCGCCTCGCCCGCGAGCCCGCGATGGAAGAAGGTCGTCCGCCTCTCGAGGATGTCCTCCGCGTTTCGCGCCCACTCGTGCGTAATGGCGTACTGAGCCTGAGCGACGATGTCCGGGCCGCACGGGTCGAGCCGCTCGAGCAGGGACCGGTCCTCGACGGCAGGTGCGAGGAGCTCGGAGGCGTTGCTTCCATACAGATGCAGCAGGTGTGCCTCGATGTCGGGCTCGAGCGGGACGGGCAGCGAGGTACTCGCAAGCCCGGCCGCGCCCGGCAGCGGCCAGGGGCGTTCGTCGATGTGACGCATTCCGAGCTCCGACCTCAGTCGCGAGAGGGTCTCGAGCGCGATTCGCCGGTACGTCGTGAGCTTGCCGCCCGCGACGTTGAGCAACCCACCGGGACTGCGGGTGAACACGGTCTCTCTGCGCGCGCTGACGCTCTCGCCCTCGCCGACGGGCAACACGCGGAGACCGGCATATGTCGCGCGGACGCGGTCGCGAGACACGACCTCCGAGCCCAGCGCCACTGCCGCCTCGGCGAGGATCTGCTCGACGTCCTCCGGCTCGACGCCGACGTCGCCGGGCTCGCCTGCGTGCTCGGTGTCGGTCGTGCCGAGCAGGAGCATGTCGTACCACGGCACGGCGAAGGTCACGCGGACGTCGTCCTGCGGGACGGTCAGCGCGGCGGCCCACTCGCCGTGGTGCTCCACCAAGACGTGAGCCCCCTTGCTCAGCCTGACCGATGTCCCGAGCCGTGGATCCTCGAGCCGGCGAACGTGATCGACCCAGGGCCCTGCAGCATTGACGACCGCGCGCGCCTCGACCGCGACGTCCACTCCGTCTACCCGCACCTCGGCGCCCACCACGCGACCGCCCGACGAACGTAAGGCGACGACCTCGGCGTAGTTCAGGACACACCCTCCGGCCGCGGCCGCGG
>JBOHBA010000221.1:0-7224 GCA_050698095.1 Gaiellaceae bacterium | reverse complement strand
CGTCTCCGAACACGTGCCCCTCGTCATCTGCCCCTTTCGCTCGTTGCTCCACCTGGAGACCGAGGACGAGAAGCTTCGTGCGCTGCGTGCGGCCCGCGCGCTACTCGAGCCCGGCGGACGCTTCGTCTTCGACGTCTTCGCCCCGAGTCGAGACGACATCGAGGAGACGGACGGGCGCTGGCTCGAGCGCGAGCCCGGGATCTTCGAGCGCGCCGACTGGGACGAGGCGAGCCGCACGCTCTCGCTGTCCGTGCGCTCAGCGGATGTCGCCACGACCTTCGCCCTGCACTGGCTCACGGCGCCGGAATGGCTCCGCCTGCTCGACAAAGCCGAACTCGAGGTCGAGGCTCTCTACGGCTGGTTCGACCGCCGGCCGTTCTCGGACGAGGAGGACCTGATCTTCGTGACCTGCCGCACCGCTTCAGACACCGCTATAGAGTCGGGTGTCGGATGATCTGGCTTCTCATCCTCCTCGCGCTGATCGTCGTCGTCGGGCTCCTGCTTGTCGCGCTGTACAACCGCCTGGTCCAGCAGCGCAACCGGGTAGACAACTCGTGGGCGCAGGTCGAGGTTCAGCTCAAGCGGCGCTGGGACCTCATCCCCAACCTCATCGAGTCCGTCAAGGGCTACGCGGCTCACGAGCGCGAGACCTTCGATTCCGTGACTCAGGCGCGCGCTCGTGCGCAACAGGCTCAGACGCCGGCGGAAACCGCCCAGGCCGAGGGTATTCTGGGCGCCGCTCTCGGCCGTCTGTTCGCCGTCGCCGAGGCGTACCCGGAGCTCCAGGCCGACGAGAACTTCCGCCAGCTGCAGACCGAACTCGCCGAGACGGAGAACCGTGTCGCCGTGAGTCGCCAGGTCTACAACGACTCCGTCCTGACGTACAACAACACGGTGCAGACGATCCCGGGAGCCCTGGTTGCCGGGCCGTTCGGTTTCTCCATTCGAGAGTTCTTCGAGGTCGAGGAGGAGGCGCAACGCGAGCCCCCTGCCGTCGACTTCTGATCCGCTGAATCCGAATCCGCGAACGCAGCCACCGGCGTCACGACGGCTGTTGCTTCGTTTCTTCGTCTGTTGCCTGGCCGCGGTCGCGGTCGCTTCACTCGCCCTGCCGGGCGCGGCATACGCCGACAACTTCTCGCTCATCTCCGCCGACGTCGCCGTCGACGTCCAGCCGGACGGCTCGCTCGGGGTCAGCGAGCGACTCGAGGTCGCCTTCTCGGGAGACTTCACGTTCGGCTACCGGGACATCCGGCTGCGCGCAGGCGAGACTCTGCTCCTCCCGTCCGTCGCCGAGCGAGGAGTCGCCTACACACAGGGAGTCAACACCGAGCTCGCACCCGGAGCTCCACGGACGTTCGGAGTCGTGAGGCGCGACGACGGCATTCGAATCGTCTGGTACTTCCAGACCCGCGACCAGACGCGCGCCTTCACGATCTCGTACACGCTCCAGGGAGTCGCGGTCGCGTACGACGACGTCGTCGACGTCAACCTGCAGATCTGGGGCGATCAGTGGGCCGAGCCGCTGTCGCGACTCGTCGGGATCGAGACCGCGCCTGGGAAGGTTCTGAAGGCCTGGGGGAAGCCGGTCTGGGTGCGGGGAGACGTCGAGCTCACCGGCCGCCGCGCGACGCTCCGGGCTGTCGGCGTTCCCGCGCATCAGTTCGTCGAGTTGCGCACCGTAATTCCGCGCTCGGCGTTCACGTCGACGTTCGGCATGAAGGTCGCCAGGGGTAACGGCTTCGATCGGATCCTCGAGGAGGAGAAGGCCGATTCCGACCGTTACCGGCGCGACAGCGATCGCATCCAGAACCTGAAGGATCATCCGCTCCGCGTCGGCCTGCTCGTCCTCGGGCTCGCGGCGTTCCCGGCCTTGCTCGTCGTCGGCGGCGCGTTCTGGTTCCTCGGCCGCGAGCGCCGGACCGGATACGACCGGGAGTACGAGCAGGAGCCTCCGACCGAAACCCAGCCCGCGCTCGTACCGACGTTGCTGCGGCAGGGCGGCGAGGCGGGGTCGTACGAGTTCACGGCGACGCTGTTCGACCTGATCCGGCGCGGCGTCTACAGGGCCGAGCAGACGACGACCGAACGATCGATCTGGGGCGGTCTCCGCTCCGAGCAGGTGTCCGACCTCGAGCTCTCGGCCGGCACGTCCGAGGACCTCACCCCGTGGGAGACAGACGTCATCGAGGTCGTCGACGCAGTCCTCGACGGGTCGACCGAGAGGCTGTCGCGATTTCGCGAGCGCATCGAGGACGAGCGCGAGTCGATGCACCCGCGCTTCACGTCGTTCAAGGAGGCCGTCGGCCGCGAGGTCGCCCGGCGATCGTGGTTCCGCTCGCGCGGTGCGATCCCACTCGCCGCCGGCATCGTCGTGTTCGGGGCGGCCGGCGGCGTTCTGATCTTCCTCGCGGCCAACGGCTCGCGCCCGGTGTATCCGCGGTACGCGGACGTGGTTCTTGCCGGTCTCGGCGCCTGCCTCATCGCGAACGCAGTGCTGTGCGCCGCAACGTTCGCGTTCGACCGCCGGCTCTGGCGTCGGAGAACGAAGGACGCCCAGGTCGAGGCCGAGCGCTGGGAGGCATTTCGCCGCTACCTGTCGGACTTCCCACGCCTACAGGAGGCGCCGCCCGCGACGCTCGCGCTCTGGGAGCGCTACCTCGTGTACGGAATCGCGTTCGGGATCGCCGAGCGCGTGCTGCAAGGCGCGCAACTCCACATGCCCGAGGCGATCCACGACGCGAGCTCCATCTACTGGATCACCCCCGGTCTCGACCTCGGCTCGGGACCGACGAGCCTCTCGATCGGCGACCTGGCATCCGGCTTCGGCTCCGCGCTCGCGCCGCCGAACTCGGGAGCCGGCGGTGGCGGCGGTGGCTTCTCGGGCGGAGGTGGAGGCGGCGGAGGCGGAGGTGGCGGCGGGTTCGGCTAGTTCAGGCATGTCCCGAATGGCCATCTGGTGCTGCGCGCGCGTTCGTGGCACCCTGAACGCATGAGCTCGGATGACGCGGTCGAGACGAAGCGCTGCGCTTTCGACCTGCGCACCGATCTCCGATAGGCACGTCGCTCCGTTGACGTAGTCGACGCTGCCGTGACCAGACCGGGTGGATCCCCCGAAGGGGGGTGTCCGAAACGCATTCCGGGCGGCCTACTGAGCAAGTCGAGACGAAAGGACATGCGGCTGATGTTCACCAAAGGAAATACCCGCTACATCGTCTGCGCACTGACGGCAGTTGCCGGCGTCCTCGCCAGCTTCGGCGGGGGCTGGTTCGACGGCCATTAGTCGGAGACGATCGATCCCGTAGATCCGCGCGGTCTCTCGTCACCAGTCGTGGCGGGAGACCGTCGCTGTGCCGAACGCCGGCCTGACTACGCGTCGGCAGATCGAAGCGCCAGCGCCGCTCGCCTGTACAGACCGGCAGCGACGGCGTCGTGATCTCGTTTGCTCTCGAGATCGCCCTGCGCGATCCACGCGTAGCTGCGATGACTCACGGAGCTCGCCCGCTGAAACGTCTCGTCCGCAGCTGCTATCCACGTCTCGGCTTCATCGAGCATCCCCTTCGCGGACAGCGCCTTGCCCAGGGTGAGCTGTGCCGTTCCGACCTCCTGCAGGTGATCGACGCGTCCATCGAGGAGGTCGAGCGCGCGTCGCGCTTGCGACTCGGCCACGTCGAGCTCCCCGCACTCGAGTCGAATCTCGGCAAGCGAGGAGCAGACGTAGCCCGCGTCAAGCGCAAGGTCGACGTCGACGAAGATCTCGAACGACTCCTCGAGCAAGGCAATCGCCCGATGGACGTTGCCGAGAAGGTGGTTGAGCCCTGCGAGGTTGTTCAGCAGCCGGCCGACCGTTGCCGTGTCGCCGAGCTCCCGGAACAATGCCTGGGCTCGCTCGGCGTAGGAGCGCGCGAGCGCCCAGCGTCCCTGTCGCTGAGCGACGAGCGACGCCTGGAAGAGGTTCTGCGCGACGCGACGTGAGTCGGAGGCAGCCTCCGCAAGCTCGAGAGCGCGCTCGATGTCCTCCTGCGCGGCGACCCAGTCGCGGTTGCGCCGATGGCACCGCGACCGCCAATGAAAGATGTCCGAGCGAAGTCGATCGGCAGGACGCTCCACGTTCTCCGCAAGGACGAGGGCCTCGTCGAGGAGGACGATCGCCTCGGAGATGTCGGATTGCGAGTAACGGACGACGCCGACCAGATACACCACGTCGGCGCGATCGGCTTCGGTGAAGCCCGCGGTCACCACGAGCGCCGCTGCGTCCTCGAGCAGCGACATCGCCGCGTCGAGCTCTCCCGTGCGAATTCGTGCCCACGCCTCCCCCCTCAGAACCCGCAGGAGTGACGGACCGCCGATTGTGCCGGCGACCTCGCGTGCAGCTCGAAATGCCTCGAGCGCGTCGTCGTAGCGCTGCTCGTCGAGAAGGAGCTCGGCGCTGCGGAGCGCGGCCTCGAGCCGCTCGGCTTCGGCCCTGCTGACGCCGTGCTCGAGGAACTCGCGATCCGTTGCCAGCCGGCCTGCCAGCCACTCCAGCGTCTCCCGCGTCGGCCACGTCTTCCCGCGCTCGATCTGACTCACGTACTCCTTCGAGAAGCGTCCGGCGGCGAGGTCCGCCTGGCTCAGGCCGGCCGACCGCCTGAGCAGGCGGACGCGCGCGCCCACAGTTTCGGCGCCGCGCTCCTTCGGTGGCACCCAGTCCTCCCTCGCCACATCCAGATGGTCGCACGTTCGCGTCCATCCGACCAGAGGCCTGATGTGGGTTGCGAGTGCATTCGGGGAGGGTATGCGCCGAGCAGCGGGGTCGGAGCGGGCGGCGCCAAGGCTTGCAGCCTTGGTGCCGACCGATCCGGGCGCGATGCGACGTGCGCAGACCCCCAGCCGGATGTGCTCCCAACCCACATCAGGCCGCTAGATGAAGCCCTAACGCGCAGGCTTCGCCGTGTTCGGCGCGTCCGGGGGCACTTCGAGATGCTGGACGTTGAAGCGCGCGATCTCCCTGAACGCCGGTGCAGCCACGACGCCGCCGTAGAAGTTCCCTCGCGGCTCGTCGACCATGACCATGATCACCAGTCGCGGCTTCACGGCCGGCACGAGACCCACGAACGACGCGACATAGCGCGACGTCGAGTAGCGGCCGCTCGGCTCGATCTTCGCAGCCGTTCCGGTCTTGCCCGCGACGGTGTAGCCGGGGATCGCGGCCTCGGTTCCGGTTCCCTCGAGAACGACGCCGCGGAGCATGGACAGCATCTGCTCCGACACCTCCCGCGACACCACGCGGCGCTTCCTCGTTCGTGCAACCGGTTGACCATCGACGCGCTCGACGAGCTGCGGTTGCACGAGCAGGCCCCCGTTCGCGATCGCAGCGTAGGCGCGCGCCATCTGAATCGGGGTCACAGCGATACCGTGTCCGATCGGGACGGTTCCGATCGTCGATCCCGACCACTGGTCGAGCGGCAGCGCGAACCCGTGCGACTCCCCCGGAAAGTCGATCCCCGTCGCCTGGCCGAACCCGAACTTGTCGATCCACGACGCGAGCCGCCCCTCTCCGAGCCGCTGCGCGATCGTGATCGTCCCGATGTTGGACGAGAACTCCACGATCTGCCGGACCGTGAGACGCTGTGTGCCACGCGTGTGCGCCTCGCGGATCACGCGATCAGAGACCTGGATCTTGGGCGCGAGCCGGAACGACGTCGACGGGCCGACGACGCCCTCCTGCAGCGCGGCCGCCACCGTCACGAGCTTGAAGGTCGATCCGGGCTCGTACGTGTCGGTGACCGCGCGGTTCCGGCGACGATCGGGCCGTGTGGTCGGAAACCGGTTCGCGTTGAAGCGGGGCGCAACAGCCATCGCGAGCACGGATCCCGTGTACGGATCCATCACGATCGCCGATGCGGAACGCGCGCCCCACCGGCGCACGGTCTCCTGCAGTACGACTTCGGCGTTCGCCTGGATCTGGTTGTCGATCGTGAGGCGGACGTTCTTTCCGGGCGTCTCGGGCTTCGTCGAGACGACGTCGAGCGCGCGACCGAACGGGTCCTTGACGATCGTCTGGCTCCCCGGACGACCCGCGAGCGCGTTTTCGAGCGAGCGCTCGAGACCCTCGAGACCCTTGTTGTCGAGCCCGGCGAACCCGAGCACCTGCGCCGCGACCGGCCCCTGTGGATACGCCCGCAGCTCCTCGGGGTAGAACCCGAGCCCCGCGAAACCGAGCTTCTCCAGCTCCTCCGCTTCGAGTGGGTCGGCCTTCCGGGCCACGTAGACGAACCCGCGCGTGCGATCGGCGAGCAGCGGGTAGACGACTCCGGGCTCGACTCCGAGCTTCTTCACGGCGGCGAGCGTGAGATCGCGCGCACTCTCGACCTGGCGTGGATTCGCGTACACGGTCGTCGCCTGTTCCCCGATCGCGAGCGGCTCGCCGTTGCGATCGAAGATGGTGCCGCGGGCAGCCGGGACGACGACCGTCTCACGGTGCTGCTGCAGCGCCATCGCCGCCAGCTCGGGGCCTTGCACGGCCTGCAGCCACACTGCGCGCCCGAGAGCGACTGCCAGCAGGGTGACGAAGATCCCCGCCAGGAGAACGATACGCCGGTTCGTCGCGGCGGACTTCACCGTTCGATCCGGACGAAGATCAGCTCGTCGGAGTCGGCCCGCACCAACCCGAGCTCCTTCCCTGCCAGCCGGTCGATTCGCGACGTCGTGGATGCGCGCGAGATCTCGGATCGCAGACGCGAGATGTCAGCGCGGAGCTCCGTCCGCTCACGCCCGACCTGATCGAGCTGGAGGTTCAGCCGGAGCACCGTGACGTTCACCGCGACGACTCCCGCCAGCAGAGCGGCAAAGACGACGATCCAGAAGACGCCGCCCCCGACGGCCCATGAGCGCCGTCCGCCCGCGCTGCGGGCGCGAGCCCGAGCGGGAGCTCGCCTGGTGCGGGCGCTCTGCGCAATCGTCGACATCAGACCTTGACGGCCGCCCGCAGCCGTGCCGAACTCGCGCGCGGATTGTGGTCGACCTCGCGTGCCGAAGGCCGCACGAGCTTCGGTGTGAGGATCCGGAGCTCGGGCTCGTGCCCGCACACGCAGATCGGAAACTCGGGCGGGCAGGTGCAGCCGCGGGCACGGTCGCGGAGGAACCGCTTCACGAGGCGGTCCTCGAGCGAATGGAAGCTGATGACCACCAGCCGGCCGCCCGGCCTCAACATCTCGAATGCGGCCGGAAGCCCGGCTTCGA
>JBOHBA010000220.1:0-2292 GCA_050698095.1 Gaiellaceae bacterium | reverse complement strand
GGCAGCTCGGGTGAGCGCGCCCGGCCGTCCCGGAGCTCCCAGTGCACGACGTACGGCTCGGGGAAACAATCGGACAGGAAGCCGAAGCCGGGGATGATCGCAGTGACGCCGAAGTCGGCTGTCTCGTAGGACACGAGCTCGACCTCGAGGAGATCGCCGGGTTCCGCGCTGTCGACCCAGACGGGCCCCGTGATCGGATGTCCCAGGCCGAGGTCGAGGCGTACGGCATCGTCGTGGGTGCTGTCGCGAGTCAGCTGACCGTCGAGGCCGTCACGCGTCTCGAGCGTGATCTCCTCGCCCGGCGCGACCGAGGCGACCGGCCGAAGGTCGGGGTGCCAGCGGTTGTGCGCGCTGTCGGCCGGGATTCTCACAGCAGCCTATCCACCTCCTCGGCCGCGAGAGTGGCCGCCGCGATCTCCTCGCCGGTCCATGCGCGCGGCTCCCCGAGCTGGTGTACGGAGACGATGGCGACGAGTCGCCCCTCGCGCAAGACCGGCGTCACGATCTGCGCCGCCAGCCCACCGTAGCTCCGGCGCATACGGTGGAAAGCGGGATCGTCGTACGCTGTGCCGCAGTCGTCCTGAACGACCTGGCGGCCTCGGGCAAGCTCTGCGACGACCGGCTGCGTGCTGAGGTCGACCGTTCGCTCATCCAGCAGAGACGCAACCCCGGGCGCGAGCGCCTCGTGCGTGACCGGGAAGGCGTAGTCCCCGGGCACCTCCTGCCGCAACGTCACCCGGCTTGCCTGCGTCCCGGCAAGCAGACGCTCGACAATCGCCTGCATCACCGTTCCATACCACATCGCGACAGCGATTAGAGTCGTCGCATGCCACTGAATCCAGCGCGAACCGTCGCCGACCTGAAAGAGCTTCGCGAGCTCACGGGTGACGAGAACGGCGCCCAGCGCGTCGCCTGGACGAAGACGTGGGAGCAGGCACGCGAGTGGCTGCGTGGGAAGGTCGCCGCCACCGGCGCACGCGAGTCCGTCGACGCAGCCGGCAACCAGTGGTTCACGCTCGACGGCGAGAGCGAGCGCTCAGTGCTCATCGGCGGGCACATCGACTCGGTGCCGAACGGAGGCTGGCTCGACGGGGCATTGAACGTCGTCGCAGGGCTCGAGGTGCTCCGGCGAGTCGCTGCCGACGGAGCTCCGCCCGTCACCGTTCGCCTCGTCAACTGGGCCGACGAGGAGGGCGCGCGCTTCGGCCGAAGCCTCTTCGGGTCGAGCGCAGCCGCCGGCTCGATGTCGGACCAGGACGAGCTGCGGCAGCTCATGGATCGAGACGGCGTCGCGCTTCCGGATGCGCTCGCGGCCCACGGCGTCGACCTCGACAAGGCACTCGACGCGACGCGCGAGCTCGAGAGCGCAGCGGCCTACCTCGAGCTCCACATCGAGCAAGGGCCCGTGCTCGAAGCGATGGGTCTCCCTCTCGGCGTCGTCCAGGGCACGTTCGGCGTCGAACGGCACCGGATCACGTGGCGCGGCCAGGCGGCGCACGCGGGGTCGACGCCCATGGACAAGCGCCGAGACGCCCTCGCAGGAGCTGCGAAGCTCGCACTCGAGATCAGGGACATCGCGCGGCGAGCGGGCGGCGGAGCCGTGTGCACGTCCGGCGGCGTCGTCTGCCGTCCGGGAATCGTGACGTCGGTCGTCGAGACCGCGGAGCAGCTCCTCGACCAGCGCGATCTCGATGCCGCCCGGTTGGCGGCGATGCTCGCGGAAGCGAAGGCGTCGAGCGAGCGCTTCGCAGACGAGGAGGCGATCGGCGTCGAATGGGAGAAGATCTGGTCGATCGAGCCGATCCTCTTCGACGACACGCTGCTCGGCTTCTGCGAGGAGGCGACCGAGGAGGTCGCCGGCACGTCGCATCGCCTGCCGTCCGGACCGTTGCATGACGCGGCGGAGGTCGCGCGAGCAGGCGTCCCGACCGTGATGATGTTCGTCCAGAGCCTTCGCGGCCTCTCGCACACGAAGCTCGAGGACACGCGCGAGGAGCACCTCGAGCAGTCCGTCGCCGCGCTCGACGTCCTCACCGCGAAGACACTCGCCTGGGTCGCGGGCGGCGGCGGCCGTTGATCCACGCACGCCGAAGGGTTGAACGTCAGGAGCCGGGGTCTGGCTGAAACCAGACCCCCGAGTGTCCGGGGCACTTCGCACAGCCCGGCTCTAGCGGGATAATCCGCTCTCTCACTCTGCAAGGAGACACAATGGCTCTCAGCTTCGGCGTCACCGTTCTGCCCGACCCGCCGCACAGCCGCCTCGTCGAGCTCTTCCAGCTCGCCGAGCAGAAC
>JBOHBA010000219.1:0-4055 GCA_050698095.1 Gaiellaceae bacterium | reverse complement strand
CGGCGAGCCGGGCGTCGGCAAGTCGCGGCTCGTCGGCGAGCTTCGCGAGCGCGAGACCGGTTCGTTTCGGTGGCTCGAGGGCCGCTGCCGCGCCTCCGGCGCGAGCGTGAGCTACCTCCCGTACGTCGAGCTTCTCACGGAGCACTTCGGCTGGGTGCCCGAGGACGACGACCGTGAACGCGAGCGGTCGATTGTCGGCTCGGTGCTGGAGCTCGCCCGACGTGGTTTGCTCGACAGCGGGCGGGTCGACGAGCTCGTCACGATGCTCGCCAACGTGCTCGAGGTCGACCTCTCGGGCGGAGCGCTCGCGCAGCTCCAGGAATCGAGTCCCGAGCAGATCAGGCACCGGACCTTCGCTGCGCTACGCGACTACCTCGTCGGCCTTGCGGGCGAGCGTCCGCTTGCACTCGTGCTCGAGGACTTCCACTGGGCGGACGCGCTCTCGCTCGACTTCACCGCGCTCCTGCTCGAGAGCCTCGCCGCGTCGCGGCTCCTGGTCGTATGCGTGTCCCGCCCCGACCCACCGCACCGCTGGAGGCGGCTGACCGCCCTCCTGGAGGAGGCCGCAGGCAGGCGGGGACGGCGCGTCGAGCTCACCGTCCTGGGGCCGGAGGAGGCGCGGGTGCTCCTGTACGCGCTGCTTCCGCTCAAAAGTCTTTCGGAGCGGGCCGAGAAGCTGATCCTAGACACGTCGCAAGGCAACCCGTTCTTTCTCGAGGAGCTCCTCCGCGAGCTGATCGACTCCGGCGCGGTCGAGCGGGAGAACGGATCCTGGACCGTACGCACTGCGATCGACGCGCTTTCGGTGCCGCAGAGCGTTCAGGCGGTCGTCCTCAGCCGCGTCGACCGGCTCGACGTGGAGACGCGCCGAGTCGTGGAGAAGGCCGCGGTCGTCGGTCGCTCGTTCCCCGTGCGCGTCCTCGCCGCGCTCGAGGCCTCGCCGGAGACCTTCGAGCGAGCGCTATGGGAGCTCGAGAGCCGCGACATCGTGCGGCGCGACCGCGTCGTTCCGGAAGAGGAGTACTCATTCCACCACGTCCTCGCGCAGGAGGCCGTTTATCACAGCCTCCCGCGCGGCCGCCGCGCCGCACTCCACCAGTCGACAGCCGAAGCGATCGAGCGGATCTACGCGGACGACCTCGAGGAGCACGTTGAGCAGCTCGCGTACCACTACGTGCGAAGCGCGGAGATCGACAAGGCTGTCGAGTACCTGTGGCGGGCGGGTGAGAAGTCACGCCGCGCCTACCTGAACACGGAAGCGACCGCGTACTTCGAGCGCGGGCTCGGGCTGCTCGAGCCGCCCGAGCCGTCCGACCAGGGGGCCGAGATGCGCGTGCGGCTAAACGAGAGCCTGGGTGACGTCCGCGAGCTGACTGGTCAGCATCCGGAGGCCATTGCGGCCTACGAGGCGGCACTCGCCGACGTTCCGGATCACGATTGGCTGGACCGCGCGAGGCTACACCGGAAGGTGGCGCTCCCTTTCCATATCCAGCGCCGGGTCGAGGAGGCGAGGAGTTCCCTCGACCATGCCGAGTCCGAGCTCGGCCGGCCGAGCGAGCCAGGCGCTGCGTGGTGGAGCGAGTGGGTCGAGATCGTGCTTGAACGGCTGTATCTGGACTACTTCTTCAGCACAACCGAGCAGCTCGAGCAGCTCGAGGTGAGCCTCGCGACCTATCGCCCGCAGCTCGAGAAGCACGCTTCGCCGCGGCGGCGTGTCGACGTCTACATGCTTGCCAACCTCCTGCGGCTTCGACAGCGGCTCTTCACACCCGACGCCGAGATGCTCGCGCTCGCCCGGAAGGCCGTCGCCGCCGCCTATGAGTCAGGCAGCCTCGACGCGATCGCCGCGGCGAGGCAAGCGCTCGGCCTAAACCTCGTCTTCGCCGGCATGGCCGCCGAGTCGATTTCGGAGTCGATCGAGGCCCTCCGGCTCGCTGAGCAGATCGGCGATCTCACGCTCCAGTGCCGCTGTCTCGCATATCTGACCGATGCCTACCGGAGGCTCGGGGATGTCGACCGCGTGCGGGAGCTTGCCTCGCAGACGCTCGAAAGGGCCGAGACGGCGAAGATGAGCGAGTATGTCGCTGCTGCACGCGCGAGCTTCGCTTGGGTCGCCGTCAGGGAGGGCCATCTCGCAACGGCGTCACAACAAGCGGCCGCGGCGCTCCCCATGTTCGGAGACGAATCGCCATACCGTGTCCACCTCTGGAAGGCTGCCTGGCCGCTGATCTCGGTCGCGTTCGCGGAGGGGCGGACGGCGGATGCAGCCACCTATGCCGAGCAGCTGCTCGATCCGACCAGATACGCAATGCCCGACGATCTCCGGATGGCGCTCGAGGCGGTGGTGCGTGCAGACGGAGACGTGACGGTTGACGCCGCTCTTGACACGGCGACGTCCATCGCGACTCGCTACGGCTACGCCTGAGCTGCCGCCGCGACGAGCGAGCGCGTGTACTCGCGAACCGACTCGCGCTCGCGCGGGAAGTCGCGGAGCACCGGTTCCATGTCGATCGGCGCGCCGTGGAGTCCCACGTTCAGTATGAGGGTCGCGAACGAGGTCTCCAGCGAATTTCTGCCAGCGGCAACTTGCGCTTCGAGAGCCTCGACGGGCACGTACTCGAGAGCGATGGGATGACCCGTCTCCTCCTCGAAAACTCTCGCGACCTCGTGGTAGCTCAGGCTGGGCCCTCCGATGTCGAGCAATCGATTGCGGGCTGCCGGGCTCCCGACAGCCTCCGCGGCGAACCGGGCCACATCCCGGAACGAGATCCAGCTGATCTTCTGCTCGCCAGAGCCGTAGACGCGGAGGGTTCCGCCGAGTGGATCGGCGCCGAGCCGTGAGCTCAGCCAGACCTCATGGAACGGGCCGGCACGCACGCTCACCCACTCCATCTCGCCCTCTGCGAGCCGACGCTCGACCGCGAGCTTCGCGCTCTGGAGCGGAGAGTCGATGGGAAACGGCGGGAAGGAGATGAAGACGAAGCGCCGCACACCCGCCTGGGAGGCGGCGTCGACGAGCGCCAACTGGCCGTCGCGGTCGACTGCCTCGATCGTATCGCCCTCCTGTTGTGACGTGGTGGCGGTAGCTGTGGACACGACGGCATCGACACCGTCGCACGCGGCCAGGAGGGTGTCCATTCGCTTGAGGTCGCCCTCGACCAGCTCGGCGCCGAGCCCGCGGAGCGCCATGACTCGGTCGGGATCGGAGGTCCAACGTACGAGCGCTCTAACGTCATCGCCCCGCTCGGCGAGTATGCGGCAGACCTCGCCTCCGACCAGACCCGTTGCCCCGACCACGAGGATCATGTCAACTCCCTATTCAGGGTCTGGCCAGTACACGTCATCGCGCGGGTCGTGTCAAGGTCGCCGCGCTTGGCATCTAGCGGTCGAGTGACTCGCGCACTTTCGAGGCGCCCCTCTGAATGCCCGCGATCTGAGGGCTATGTCTGTTCGGCGAGCTCGCGCAGTTGGCGGCGGACGAACAGCATTCGCTGCACTACCGTGACCCAGGCCATCGCGGCGAGGAGGTAGATCGGCCACTGGAGCAGACCCCACGGCGCGAGCCCAAGCCCGACGGAGATGAGGACGACGCGCTCGACGCGCGAGCCGAAGCCGACGTCACCGCGCAGGCCGAGCGCCTCCGCTTTCGCGCGCGTGTACGAGACGAGAAAGGAGCCGATGACGGCCGCGAAGGTTGCGACGAGCGCAATCTCGTTCCCCTCGCGCATGAACACGAGCCCGATGGCCGTGAGCATCGCCGCCTCGCCCAGACGGTCGAACGTCGAGTCGAGAAAGGCGCCGAACACGGTTCCTTTGCTCGCAGCCCGCGCCAGCGCGCCGTCCAGGATGTCCACTATTGACCCGACCACGAACAGAAAGCCGCCGAGCCAGAAGAAGAGCTTCTCGTTACGTTCTTCGAAGCCGACGAGGACCGCGCCGGCGAGGCAGAGCGAGACGCCGACGAGCGTCAGCATGTCCGGGGTCAGCTTCGTCCTCGCGACACCGCGCATCGAGCGCGCGAGGATCTCGCGCGCGGAAGCGGTGTACTCCTGTTT
>JBOHBA010000218.1:0-14981 GCA_050698095.1 Gaiellaceae bacterium | reverse complement strand
GACGAACGCGAGCGCGGCTCGGATCACGCTCTCGAGCGAGGCGGAGAGCCACGTCGCGACCGGGGTCGCCGTGCTCGATCACCTGCTGGAGGAGCTCGCGCGGACCGGCGGCTTCGAGATATCGCTGGAGATCGCACCCGCCGAGCTCGAGGCGGAGGTCGGTCGTGCGGGCGCCGCCTTCGGTGACGCGCTCGTTCCGCTCCTGACGGCGGAGGAGGCGTCCGGTCGCGGCGTCGGCATCGTTCCAGCCGACGAGGCGCTCGCGATGGTGGTGGTCGAGGCATCCGGAACGCCGCTCGTCGCCTCGAACGCCGACCTCTCGTCGACGAGAGCCGGCGGCCTCCAGGCCGATCTCGTCGCGACGTTCTTGCACGACCTCGCCGAGTCTGCCGGTCTGACGATCCACGTTCGCTTGATGGAAGGCGAGAACTCACAGCACGTTCTCTCGGCGATCTTCAAGGCGCTCGGGGTCGCGCTCGCGCGCGCGTGCTCACCTGCGTAGGAGGCGAGGTCGCATGGCGTCAAAAGAGGTCGTACGCACCGACCGCGCTCCCGGCCCGTTCCAGGGCGCGCCGTACAACCAGGCGATCCGCGTCGGCGATCTCGTCTTCGTCGCGGGGCAGCTCGGCGTCAGTCTCGAGACGGGGCAGCTCGCGGGCGCCGGCGTCGCCGAGCAGACCGAGCAGATCCTGCGCAATCTGGGCGCGATCCTCGAAGCCGCGGGAAGCGAGCTCGACAAGCTCGTCAAGACCACTGTCTTCCTCATGGACCTCGGTGACTTTGCGGCGATGAACGACGTGTACGCGCAGCACGTCGGGGACCGCCCGCCGGCCCGCTCGACGGTGCAGATCGCAGGGCTTCCGAGCGGCGCTCTGGTCGAGATCGAAGCGATCGCGCACGTCTGAGCTCGGTCGGCCGCGCACTGCACCGCCGTCATCTCCAAGCGCGCGGTGCCGACGAGAGCGGGGCAGAATGAGCGCATGCGGGCCGAGGAGGTCATCGCCACCCACGGGAACACCGACTTCGACGCGTTCGCGGCGATGCTCGCTGCGCGCCTTCTCTACCCGGGCGCCGTCGTCGCGATCGGCTCGCTCAACCGCAACGTGCGCGACTTCTACCGCCTGCACGCGGACGAGCTCGGAGCGATAACAGAGACCGGAAGGCTCGAAGTCGACGCGATCAGGCGACTGATCGTGATCGAGGCGACGACAGCGTCGCGACTCGGCGAGCTCGAGTCCGTTGCGCTGGATCCACGCGTCGAGAAGGCGCTGTTCGACCATCACGACGAGACGGGAGTCCCCGAGTGGGTGCACGATGATGCGGCCGTCTTCTCGAGGGACGGCGCGCTCACGACGACGCTGGTCGGCATCCTGGCCGAGCGCGAGATCGCCCCGACTGCTCTCGAAGCGACCGCGTTCGTGCTCGGGATCCACGAGGACACGGGCTCGCTCACGTACCCGACGAGCACGCAGCGCGACGCTGACGCGCTCGCGTGGTGCCTCCGCCACGGCGCGCGCCAGGATCTCGTCTCCGAGTACCTACGCGCGCCGCTGGCCGCGGCCGAGCGCGACTTGCTCCACGCGCTGATGGACTCGCTCGAGCCCGTCGACGCCGCCGGGGAGGAAGTCCTTTTCGCATCCGTCCGCTGGCCCGAGTACGTGGAGGGCGTCTCGAACCTCGCGCACAAGATCGTCGATCTCACCGACGCGCGAGCTCTCGTCACGCTCGTCGAGATGGACGGGCGCGTGTTTGCCGTCGCTCGCAGCCGAACCGACCGGATCGACGCGTCGGTGCTGGCTACGGCACTCGGGGGTGGGGGCCATGCCCAGGCGGCGTCGGCCATCGCGAAGGTGAGCCTCGACGAGGCGCGGGCGGTCGTGCTCGAGGCGCTCGGACACGCCCAGCGGGAGCCTCGCCGCGCCCGCGACGTCATGTCCACACCGCCGCGCTCGGTCGGCCCGGACGACACGGTTCGCGCGGCGATGACGCTCTGTCAGCGGCACGGGCAGAGCGGGGTCTTCGTGGTCGACGGAGGCCGCGTGGTCGGAGGCGTGAGCAGAGAGGACCTGGACAAGGCGGTCGGGCACGATCTCGCGCACGCGCCCGTACGCGGGATCATGAGCAGTCGCGTCACCTCAGCGCCCGAGAGCGCAACGATCGCGGAGCTCCAAGCTCTCGTGACATCCGCGGTGGACGGCCGTGTGGCGGTGCTGCGAGAAGACGAGCTCGTCGGCGTGGTCAGCCGCTCCGACCTGCTCCGCGTGCTCGAAGGCGTCGAGCCGGTCCCGAGAGCTGCCGCACCGAGTCTCTCCAACGCACTCGAGGCGCTTCCCCAGCTGCAGCCGATCGTCCAGGCCATCGCTGCGCTCGGCGATCGAGCCGACGGCGTCTACCTCGTGGGCGGGACGCTGCGCGACATCCTCCTCGGCGAGGAGAGCTTCGACATCGACATCGCGGTCGAGGGGGACGCGATCGCGTTCGCGCGCGCTCTCGCGTCCGCGCTCGGCGGTCGCTACACCCCGCATCACAGGTTCGGCACGGCGATCGTGTCCTACGGCGACGGCGAACGGCTCGACGTCGTGACGACGAGAACGGAGTTCTACGACGCCCCGGGCGCGCTTCCCACGGTCGAGCGGGCGACCCTGCTCGAGGACCTCCGCCGCCGCGACTTCACGATCAACGCGATGGCGGCGTCCTTGCAGCCGTCGGACTTCGGGCGCCTCGTCGATCCCTACGCCGGCCGTGCGGACCTCGATTCGCGCGTGCTCAGGGTCCTCCACAACCTCTCCTTCATCGACGATCCGACCCGGATCTTCCGCGGGATCCGGTACGAGGCGCGCCACGGCTTCCGCCTCGACGACCACACGGCCAGGCTCGCGCGGGGATGTGTCGAGATGGGCCTGGTCGGAGACCTCTCGTCGGTGCGGCTGCGGGATGAGCTCGTGCAGCTGCTCGAAGATCCGGGCGCTCCTTCGGGCATCGAGCGGCTGGGGGAGCTGGCAGTCGATCGCGCTATTCATCCGCACCTTCGGGGCGATGCCGACGCAGCTTCGCTATTCGAGCGCGCACGCGGTTTGCGCGAGGAGCTACGGGTGGACGCACCCGTGTGGCGGCTGGGAATCGCCGCGTTGGCTCGCGGCCTGACGTCGGACGAGGCGTTCGACTGGCTCGAGCGGCTGAAGGTCCGTCGTCGCGACGTCGACCGCATCGTCGGAGCGATTGCGGTTGCTCCGAAGATCGTCGAACGGCTACGCGAGGAGGACCTCGATCCCGCTCACATCGTCGCGCTCGCGGATCCGTACGCACCGGACGCCCCGCTCCTTGCGCTCGCCCAGGAAGAGCACGGGGCCCTGCGCGACTACTTCACGCGCCTCAGCTCGATCGAGCTCGAGATCGGTGGCGCCGAGCTCGCCTCGCTGGGTCTCTCGGAGTCACCTCGGGTCGGCGAGGTGCTCGCCGAGCTCAAGCGTCGAAAGCTGAACGGCGAGCTCGACGGGCGCGAGGCGGAGCTCGAGGCCGCGCGGGAGCTCGTCGCGGCGACGGTGGCGCCTTGAGCATCGCCACCGCAGACGAGATCGGCGAGCGGTATGCCCGACTTCGCGACGAAGCGGGCCCGGCAGTGACGATCGTGGTCGCGACGAAGTACGTGTCCGTCGAGGAGATGGCTCGCCTGGCAGAGGCGGGCGTTGACGTAGTCGGTGAGAACCGAGCCCAGGATCTCGTGGCGAAACACGGACGCTATTCGGACGTGTTTCGCTGGCACTTCATCGGCCGGCTGCAGTCGAACAAGGCCAAGGTCGTCAATCCGATCTGCGAGCTCGTCCATTCGCTGGCGTCCGACTCCGCAGCAAGACGCCTGGCGGTCCCCGCGCTCCTCGAGGTGAATCTGTCGGGCGAATCGACGAAGTCCGGCATCCCGCCCGAGCAGATCGCCGAGTACATCGAGCGATACCCGCTCATCGTGGGCCTGATGACGATGCCGCCGCTTGCCGACGACCCCGAGGCCTCCCGACCGTACTTCTCGAGACTTCGCGAGCTCGCGGACGAGCACGAGCTCCGGGAGCTCAGCATGGGGACGTCGCAGGACTATCGCATCGCGCTCGAGGAGGGCGCGACGCTCATCAGGGTCGGTGACGTGCTCTTCCGCGACAGCCAGGGCTGAGATGGCTGACGCCACGATCTCGCGCGTCCGGAGGTGGCGATCTCGTGGCATCAACCATCTACACTCCCGCGGTCATGGGGTTCGCCGATCTCTGGAACCGAATGCTGGAGTACTTCGGAATCGCCGAGCGCGAGGAGTGGGACGAGGACGGCTACCAGACGAACGAGCAGCTCGAGGAGGACTACCGCCGCCGTGAGCGGCGCAACGTTCGTCGCCTTCCGCGCCTGTCCGAGACCGACGAATGGCCGTCGGAGGAGGCCGCGCCCCGCCGCGCCGCCCGCTCGTCGCGGCTCCGCTCGGTCGATGCGCCGTCTCCGGCAAAGGTGCACCTGGTCATCCCGCGGACGTTCAACGACGCGAAGCAGATCGCAGACCGGTACAAGGCCCAGATTCCGGTGATCCTCAACCTCCAGGGAGCGGACACCGAGCTCTCGAAGCGGCTCATCGACTTTGCGAGCGGCCTCACGTACGCACTCGACGGCAGCATGCAGCGCGTGGCAGACAAGGTCTTCCTGCTGACACCGCGCGATGTCGAGCTGTCGGCAGAGGAGCGGGCGCGCGCCATGGAACGCGGCGGGTTCTTCAACCAGGCGTAGGAACGACGCTCCAGGCGGCGAACACGCCCACGATGGGCGCTCACGCCTCTCTAGCCCTACTCGCGGACGCGGCCTCGTCGCTGCAGAACTTCGTGTCCGTGTTCGTGCTGATCTACATCCTGCTGATCTTCGCGTACGTGATTCTCTCGTGGGTTCCGCTGCCGTACTCCGGCGTCGGCGCCGCCGTGCAGAGGTTTCTCGACGAGGTCTGCCGTCCATACCTCGGCCTCTTTCGAGGCAGAATTCCCTCGTTCGGGCCACTCGACCTGTCGCCGATGGTGGCTATGGTCGTGCTGATCGTTGCAGAGAGGGTTATCAACCGCCTCATCGGGGCAGTGCTCTAGGAGGTCTCATATGCCACTCACGCCAGTCGAGATACGACATATCACTCTGCGTCGCGCATGGTTTCGTGGCTATCGCAGACCCAGCGTCGACGTGCTCCTCACGGAGATCGCGGACAGCTTCGAGGAAGTGTGGCGCGAGCGCGCCGACCTCTCGGATCGTCTGGAGGAGCTCGAGTCCGATGCGGCAAAGCATCGCGAGCTCGAGGCGCTCCTGCGCTCGACGCTCGTGTCCGCGGAGCGCGCCGCCCAGGATATGAAGGAGCAGGCGCGGCGTGAGTCGGATCTGATCGTTCAGGAGGCCCATGCCGAGTCCCGCAGAGTCACGCGCGAATCCGCGGCCGAGAAGCGCAGGTTGGAGGAGGACATGGTCAAGATCCGCGCTCAGCTCCGAGCCGCGCTCGAGTCTCTCGGGGAGTGGCCCGGCGAGAAGGAACCCGAGAAGGAGAGCGGCGTCTCGGAGACCCAACCGGCGATCGGGGAGGTCACCGACAGCGGTATCCGCAAGATCGCAGGCTAGTCAGGGGTTCCGCGCGAGCTGCGACGACGAGTCCCTGCGGTGATCGCCAGCGCCGCGCCAGCTGCGAGTAGCCCGCCCGAGACGAGCAGCCCGATGCCGATCCAAAGGACGGAGTCGAGCTCCGCGCCGATGCTCATGTCGGCGGCTATGCCTCGCGACGCGTCCTCGTTCATCACGACTGCACGCCAGTCGCCGTCCTCTGGATCCCAATCGAGCGTCTGCTCGCCCGCGCCCGACGATGACGCGGCCCAGAAGGTTTGCGTGCCGGGAGCTCCTGACGGCTCACCGCCCGGGCGTCGAGCGTACTCCGGGTCGCCACTCGAATCGAGATCGGCAACGAAGTCACGCTCGACGTCGTTCAGATAGAGATCGACCTCCGTTGCCGGTGCGATGCCGACGAACAGCGGGCGCTCGCTCTCGCTGCGTATACGAACGGTTCCGAGGAACGTGTCGAGCGCCCGCTCTCCGCCGCCCGAATCGATGTTGGCGCTCTCGGAGACGATCGCATAGGTCGGCGACGCGAAGTCTTGCGTGGGGGACATCAGGAAGCCTTCGTCGTCTCGCTGGGTCTGGTCGACCGCGACGAGCGCGCAGCCACCGACCAGCAGGGCGAATGCGACCAGGCCGACGAAGACGCCTACGACGGTGAGCACGACTCGCGCGCCCGCCCCGCGTCCCGGCGGAGCGTCAAGGTCAATTGCGACAGCGGTGGGTTGCTCGGCGAGGACGGCCGGAGCCGCAAGATCGTGGCCCCTGACCCAGGGGTCCGCTCCGCCCTGGTCGAGGCTGAAAGGTGGATATTCGTCGCGCATGAGGAGCGCGTAGGCGGCGACCCGGGCGACCCAGCGGTCGAGCCCGAGGACGAGGTCGAACATGCCTCGGGGGTAGTTGCCGATGAACAAGAGCGCAATCGCCGCGAAGAGCACGAGCACACCGATCAGGCCCGTCTCGAAGCCGAACGTCCACAACCAGTGGTCGACGCGCGAAGCTGCGTAGCTGCCGCCGCCGAGGAAAATCCCCACCACGAAGTAGTGCGGGATCGCAAGCAGCCACCACTTGACGAGGACGAGCCCTCGCGAGAGTTGTGCCGGATACGGGATGTCCAGGCGAGCTGGGTAGTCCGGGACGTCGTCGAGAGTGAACGGCGGATAGCGGTCGGTCCCGAGTGCGCCGTACGAGTAAAACGCGACGCGCCACGTCCACCGCAGCACCCCGACGTTGAAGTCGAAGATCCCGCGCGGGTAGCGGCCGGTGGCCAGGATCGCGAAGAACGCTGCGACCGTCAGAACGATTAGCGTCAGCCAGAGGAACGCGAGGACGATGTAGTGCGGGATCGCGAGCAGCCACTTCACGAGCCACAGCCATCGGCTCAGATGCTGGTCGAGCTCGCCCTCGATGCGAACGGGGTACGCCCGCCGTTCCTCCACGCGGTTTTTCCTCTCTCAGTTGCCGTGGAGACTAGGTGTTTTCCAACTCACAAGCGGATACTGCTAAAGCGCATCTCGGATACTCGCGAAGGCCGGCTAGGGTGAGCCTCACGCAGCCCGAGTGCCGATGGTGGAACTGGACAAGCGTCCATCAAACCGCGGATATCCTTCGGCCCGTGACTGCCAAGCCCACGAGCCTGCGGCTTCGGGTCGTCCCCAGTGCGCGGCGGCCGGGGATCGTCGGACGGCATGGAGATGCCTGGAAGGTGCGCGTCTCTGCCCCCCCTGAGGCGGGCAAGGCAAACGACGCAGTGCTGGATCTGCTTGCGCGAACGCTCGATCTCCCGCGTCGCGACATCGAGCTTGCTGGCGGGAAGACCTCGCGCGACAAGGTCGTCGTCTTCCAGGGGCTCACGAGCCAGGCGGCCGAGAGCATGCTCGACGCTGCCGCGGAGCGCGACAGATGAGCGTCGACTTCGATCGCTTTCGCCGGGAGCTCGAGTCCGAGCGAGCCCGCCTCCAGCATGCGCTGATCGCAGTCAACCACGAAGGCTCGCTGCTCGAGGAGACAGGAGACCTCGCGATCGGCTCAGGCGATCACATCGCCGACAGCGCGACGGAGACATTCATGCGCGAGCTCGACGGCGGGCTCGAAGAAAACGCCGAGCACATCCTCGAGGAGATCGAAAGCGCGCTCCGCAGGATCGAGGACGGTACATACGGCGTATGCGTGGTGTGTGGGCGGAGCATCGGCGAGGAGCGGCTCGAAGCTGTCCCGTACGCGACCTTGTGCATCGACGACAAACGCGCGCAGGAGCGCCCTTCATGAGCGAGCCGGCACGGACCGAGCCGCAGTTGGTGGACGTCCGCATCGGATCGACGGCGAACGCGCTCCAGCCGATCTCGAGCGCGGAGCGCTCGCTCGCCGCGGGCTCGCCGCAGTGGGTGGCCCTCCTCGTCGTCGCGGGCGCCGCGATCGTGGCGGATCAGGTCACGAAGCAGGTCGTCGGACGCACGCTCGCGCTCGGTGAGAGCGTCGACATCGCGGGCCCGTTCTCGATACATCACGTTCAGAACTCGGGGATCGCCTTCGGGCTCTTCGCGAGTAGGACGCTGCCGGTGATCGGGGTCACCGCCGCTGCCGTGGGTCTCATGTTGTGGTTCTTCGCGCGTTCGGGGAAGCGGCACCCCGTGCTCCCGGTCGCGCTCGGGCTCGTACTCGGGGGAAGCATCGCGAACCTGATCGACCGACTGCGACTCGGGCACGTGACGGATTTCCTCGACCTCGTGGCGTGGCCGGCCTTCAACCTCGCGGACACCTTCATCGTCGTCGGCGTCGCGGTCCTCTTCGGCACGCTCGTCCTCGGCGACCGGTCGCACCGCATGCACGGCAAGCGCAATGGCGACCCTTCGCTTCTCCGTCGCTGACGAGGACGCAGGGTCGCGACTCGATCGAGCCCTCGCAGCGCGGAGCGAGATCGGGTCGCGCTCGGTCGCCGAGCGCTTGCTCGGGGAGAGCGCCGTGCTCGTCGACGGAGTGGCTCGGCCGAAGAGCCACCGCGTCGAGGCCGGCGCCGTGGTCGAGGTGGAGCTTCCCGCCGACCGGGATGGCCTCCAGGCTCAGCCGGTCACGATCCCGGTGCTCTTCGAGGACGAGCACCTCCTCGTCGTGGACAAGCCTGCAGGCGTCACCGTCCATCCGGGAGCGGGGGCTCGCACCGACACGCTTGCCGGGGAGCTCCTGACGCTCGGCGCCCGAGGCGGAGACGATCCGGAGCGACCGGGGATCGTCCACCGGCTCGACCGCGAGACGTCCGGACTCCTCGCCGTCGCTCGCTCGGACGAGGCGTACGCCTCGTTGCAGAAGATGATCCGCCGCCGAGAGGTCGAACGCCGCTATCTCGCGCTCGCTCGAGGAAAGCCGAGGTCACGAACGGGACGAATCGACGCGCCCATCGGCCGCGACCGCCGCGATCCGACCCGGCGCTCGCTCGATACCGACGAGCCTCGCGACGCCGTCACGCACTTCGAGGTGCTCGAGACCTTGCCCTCCCATGCGTTGCTCGACGTACGGCTGGAGACGGGGAGGACGCACCAGATTCGGGTTCACCTCACGGCGATCGACTTGCCGGTCTCCGGCGACGTGCAGTACGGCGTGAAGGGCGATCTCGGCCTCGAGCGCCAGTTTCTGCACGCGTACCGTCTCCGGTTTCGCCATCCGGTGACCGGCGCGCAGGTCGAGGTCGAGTCCGCACTGCCCCCTGAGCTCGTGAGAGCGCTGGAGCAGGCTCGCGCGCTGTGAGGGCGAGATATATCTCGCCCCTACGGACAGGCGGTAAAGCATCGCCCCTACGACAGGCGGTAACGCATCGCCGCGATGACAGGCGCTACGGCGTGTGAGGGTGAGATACATCTCGCCCTCGCCCTATGCACAGACGCACCGGTACACTGGCGACTTCGTGTTCCTTCGACCCGGCGACCCAGCCGAGGCGGGGGTGCCGCAGCTGTGCGCGCGGTTCCGCCCGGCCCGCCGGAGAGTTACCCGTCAACCACCGGAAAGGGGCTGATCGCGTGTCAGTCGTCACGATGCGAGAGCTGCTGGAGGCCGGCGTTCACTTCGGCCACCAGACGCGTCGCTGGAATCCCAAGATGCGCCGCTACATCTTCGGCGAGCGCGGCGGGATCTACATCATCGACCTCACCAAGACCCTCGAGCTGCTCGAGGAGTCGTACGACTTCGTCCGCAACGTCGCCGATCGCGGAGGCACGATCCTCTTCGTCGGAACGAAGAAGCAGGCGCAGGACGCCGTGAAGGAGCACGCTGCGCGCGTGGGGATGCCGTACGTCAATCACCGGTGGCTCGGCGGGCTCCTCACGAACTGGCGGACCATCTCGGAGCGAATCGCATACCTGCACGATCTCCGCAGGCTCAAGGTCGACGGCCAGCTCGATCTCCTCCCGTCGAAGGAACGGATCGCGATGGAGGCCGATCTCGAGAAGCTCGAGGCCAACCTGGGGGGTGTCGCGGACATGAAGCGCCAGCCCGACGCCGTGTTCGTGATCGACATGAAGAAGGAGCAGCTCGCGGTGCGCGAGACGCAGCGCCTGGGCGTTCCGGTCATCGGCCTCGTGGATACGAACGCGGATCCCGACGAGGCGAACTTCGTGATCCCGGGCAACGACGACGCGATTCGCTCGTGCAACCTCGTGACGCGCGTGCTCGCGGACGGGATCGTCGCGGGGAAGACGAAGGTGACTGCCGGTCAGCTGACTGTCGACGAGACGACTCAGGCCGAAGAGCCGGCCGAGATCGCTCAAGAGCCGGAACCCGAGCTCGAGCCGGCCGCCGTCGCGGCGGAAGGCGGTGAGAGCGAGTGAGCGCGACCATCAGCGCGTCGCTCGTCAAGGAGCTGCGCGACCAGACGGGCGCGGGAATGATGGACTGCAAGCGCGCGCTCGAGGAGACGGACGGCGACCTCGAGAGCGCCCGCGTCCTTCTGCGCGAACGCGGCATGGCATCTGCAGGCAAGCGAGCCGGACGCACGACGACCGAAGGCATCGTCGTATTCATCGTCTCCAACAAGGTCGGCTCGATGGTCGGGATCGGCTGCGAGACAGAGCCCGTCTCGAAGAACGACGAGTTCCAGGAGTTCGGTAGCGACGTCCTGCGCGCGGTTCACGCCGACGGTCCGGGAGTTGTGGAGAACTTCGAGCAAGCCCGTATCGACCTGATCGCCAAGCTCGGCGAGAACATCGTGATCGCGGGCGCGGAGCGCTTCGACGCGCCCGACGGAAACGTCGTCGCAGCGTACGCGCATCCCCCGGCGAACAAGATCGGCGTCCTCGTCGAGCTCTCCGGCGGCTCGGCCGAGCTCGCCCGCCAGCTCGCCATGCACATCTCGTTTGCGGCGCCCGAGTGGACGACGCGTGCCGATGTCCCCGCCGCAACCGTCGACAGCGAGCGCGGCATCTACATGAACACCGACGAGGTGCAGTCGAAGCCGGAGGCTGCGCGTGAGAAGATCGTGGACGGCATGCTCGCCAAGCGCTTCTTCGCGGCGACGCCGGGTGGAGTCCTGGCCGACCAGCCATGGATTCACGACCCGTCTAAAACGGTCGGCCAGGCGCTCGCAGAGGCGGGGGCGACCGTCGCCCGGTTCGCGAGGATCTCGGTCACGGGGTGACCACGAGCACTGACGAAGTCGCGCACGAACTTGCGCACCAGAGCGGAACGCCGTTTCGCCGTGCGCTGCTGAAGCTGTCCGGCGAAGCGCTTCTCGGAGAGCGCGAGTACGGGATCGACCCGAAGACCGTCGTCGCGATCAGCGAGGAGATCGTCGCCGTGCACGAGGCGGGCACCGAGCTCGCCGTCGTGGTCGGGGCGGGGAACATCTACCGTGGAATGGCGGCTGCGGCCGAGGGCATGGACCGCGCGACCGCCGATTACGCGGGAATGCTCGCGACGCTCCTCAACGCTCTGACGCTCCAGGACGGGCTCGAGCGGCTCGGGGTGCACACTCGCGTGCAGTCGGCGATAGCCGTCTCCGAGGTCGCCGAGCCGTACATCCGCAGGCGCGCCAAGCGCCATCTCGAGAAGGGCCGCGTCGTGATCTTCGCCGCCGGCACCGGGAACCCGTTCTTCACGACCGACACTGCCGCGGCCTTGCGCGCGCTCGAGATCGGCGCGGGGGCGATCCTGATGGCGAAGAACCGGGTCCAGGGCGTCTACGACGGTGACCCCCGGGAGGACCCGGACGCGCGGTTCCTGCCCGAGCTCACGCATCTCGAAGCGATCGAGCGTGGGCTCAAGGTGATGGACACGACAGCGCTCTCGCTGTGCATGGACAACCGGCTGCCGATCTACGTTTTCGAGCTCGCCGAGGGCAATATACGGCGTGTCGCCGCGGGCGAGCGAGTCGGAACGATCATCGCGACCCCGTAGCAATAGAGGCTCCAAGGAGGACTGATGGCTGCAATCGAGGAGTTCCTCGCCGATGCGAAGCGGCGCATGGACAAGTCCATCGAGGCGACGCACACCGAGTTCAACTCGATCCGCACGGGGCGCGCGTCGCCGGCGCTCCTCGATCGCATCACCATCGACTACTACGGCACGCCGACGCCGCTCAAGAGCCTCGCGTCGATCGGCGCACCCGAGCCCCGGCTGTTGACCGTCCAGCCGTTCGATCCGGGCTCGATGAGGTCGATCGAGCGCGCAATCCAGGAGTCCGACCTCGGACTCACACCGTCGAACGACGGCAAGATCATCCGGCTTCCGATTCCGACCCTCACGGAGGAGCGCCGCAAGGACCTCGTCAAGGTCGTGCGGCGCGTCGCGGAGGACGGGAAGGTCGCAGTCCGCAACGTGCGGCGGGACGTCATGCAGCATCTGAAGGAGCTCGTGACGAAGGGCGACGTCGGCGACGACGAGGAGCGCCGCGCCGAGCAGCAGGTGCAGAAGGTCACGGACGCGCACACGAAGTCGATCGACGACCTCTTGAAGGCGAAAGAGGCCGAGATCATGGAGGTTTGATCGCTGCCGCGATCAAACCTCTAGGAACGGCAATGGCCCAGGCCGCTAGCCACGATTCGGGCATAGCCCGAAGCGTGGCAATCATCATGGACGGGAACGGGCGCTGGGCGGCCGCTCGCGGGATTCCGGTCGCCGAGGGGCACCGAGAAGGAGCGCGGGCCCTGCGCCGGACTGTCGAGGCGGGGATCGATCTCGGCGTCGAGTCGCTCGCCGTGTACGCGTTTTCGACCGAGAACTGGGCGCGTCCGCCCGACGAGGTCGAGTCGATCATGGAGCTCATGGACGAGACCATCGACCGCGAGCTCCCCGATCTCGCGAAGCAGGGGGTCCGGACGCGCTTCTTCGGGCGGCGCGACCGCGTGCCGCAGGCGCTGCAGGAGAAGATGACCCGACTCGAGGCCGAGACCGCGGATAACGACCGCCTGAGTCTCTGGATCGCGTTCGACTACGGGAGCAGGGCGGAGATCGTCGATGCAGCGCGGCGCCTGCTCGAGGACGGGGTCAGACCCCAGGACGTGTCCGAAGCGGACGTGTCCGAGCGCCTCTACGCGCCCGAGCTCCCCGATCCGGACCTCGTGATCCGCACCTCGGGCGAGCAGCGGATCTCGAACTTCCTGCTCTGGCAATCGGCGTACTCGGAGCTCGTGTTCGACGAGACGCTCTGGCCCGACTTCGGGGAGGACCGCCTCCGGGCTGCGCTCGACGAATACGCACAGCGCGCGCGTCGTTTCGGAGCGCGATGACGTCTCTCGCCTCGCGCGTCCTCGTCGCAGCCGTCCTGCTGCCCGTCGTCATCGGGCTCGTCTACCTCGGCGGCTGGTGGCTCTTCGCGCTCGTGCTCGTCAGCGGCCTGCTCGCTCTCCACGAGCTCTACCTCATGGCGCGCGAGCTTCGGCCACTCGTCCTCGCGGGATATCTCGGATTCGTGCTCGCGCTCGTCGGCCTCGAGCTGGGCGGTCTCGCGTGGATGGCCGGCGGGCTGCTGGCGACCTTCGTCCTCGCCTTCGTGATCTTCGGCCTCTCGGATGTCCGCCCATCCGCGACCGCGTCGTTCGGAGTGACGGTCCTCGGTGTCGTCTGGGTGGGATCGGGGCTCGGATACCTCCTGCTCATCCGCGACGTTCCCGACGATCTCGGGTTCTGGGCCATCATCGCGGTGCTCTGCACCGTCTGGGCCGCGGACACCGGCGCCTTCTTCGTCGGGCGCACGCTCGGGCGGCACAAGTTGGCGCCCGCGATCTCCCCCGCGAAGTCGTGGGAGGGCCTCCTCGGTGGAGTGGCTGCCGCGATGGCGACGACCTTCCTGATCCTCTACAAGGATCGCGACGAGTTCCTCAGCATCCCGGAGATGCTGGCGCTCGGCGCTGCGATCGCCCTCGCATCGGTGCTCGGCGACCTCTTCGAGTCGGCGGTGAAGCGGGATCTGACGGTGAAGGACTCCGGGCGGCTTCTGGGAAGTCACGGCGGCATGCTCGATCGCCTCGACTCGCTCTTGTGGGCGGGGCCGGTCGCGTACTACGTCATGCTCGCATTCGGCCAGGCGTAGCCGTGTCTGAACACACGCGCGGCTAGCCTTGGCCCGTGGCGCAGAGACGAATCGCCCTGCTTGGGGCGACGGGCTCCATCGGGCGGCAGGCGCTCGAGGTGATCGCGGCGAATCCGGAGCTCAGCGTGTGTGCCATGTCGTCGCACTCACAATCTCTGGACGCACTCGCGGTCGAGCATGGCGTCGCGCACGCGCAGGTCGGCGGTGACCTGACGGAGCTCCTCGAGGCGTCGCAGCCCGACATGGTGCTGAACGCGGTCGTGGGCTTCGCCGGTGTCGGAGCGACGCTCTGGGCCCTCGAGCACGGAGTGACTCTCGCGCTTGCGAACAAGGAGAGCCTCGTCGCCGCGGGTGAGCTCGCGATCGCCGCGTGGAAGCGGGGAGGAGGTCCGTTGCTGCCCGTGGACAGCGAGCATTCGGCGGTCTTCCAGTGCCTCGAAGACCGTGCGCCCGAGACCGTCGACTCGGTCGTTCTCACCGCGTCCGGCGGTCCGTTCAGAAACCATTCGCGCGCGGCGCTCGAATCAGTGACCGTGGAGGAAGCGCTCGCTCATCCGACCTGGTCCATGGGACCGAAGATCACGATCGACTCCGCGACGCTCGCGAACAAGGGGCTCGAGCTCATCGAAGCCCACTTTCTCTTCGATCTCCCGTACGACAGGCTCGAGGTCGTCGTGCATCCGACCTCGGTCGTCCATGCGATCGTGCGCTTCCGGGACGGCGCCGCGCTGGCCCATCTCGGCCATCCCGACATGCGCGTCCCGATCTCGCACGCGCTCACGTACCCGGACCGCGAAGCGACGCCGGTGCCCTCGCTCGACCTCGCCTCCGGCCTCGTGCTCGCGTTCCAGGAGCCGGA
>JBOHBA010000217.1:0-7566 GCA_050698095.1 Gaiellaceae bacterium | reverse complement strand
GGTGAACTCCTGGTTCGCCGCCGTCCAGCGCTCGCGGTTGAGCGCAACGTAGTCAGGGTCGGGCAAGCCCGACCCCTAAACAAGACCGTCGGGGAAGAACAGCTTCAGCTCGCGCCGCGCGCTCGCCTTCGAGTCCGAGCCGTGGACGATGTTCTCCGAGAGCTCGAGTGCGAAGTCTCCGCGAATCGTCCCCGGCGCCGAGTCGAGCGGGTTCGTCGCGCCCATCATCGTGCGGACGACCGAGATCGCCGACTCGCCGCTCACCGCGAGCGCCAGCACCGGCCCCGAGGAGATGAACTCGACGAGCGACCCGAAGAACGGCTTGCCCTTGTGCTCGGCGTAGTGCTCGCGCGCCGTCGACCTGGGGATCTTCAGCAGCCGCGCGCCGCGCAGCTCGAGGCCGCGCCGCTCGAGACGGGCGACGATCTCGCCGGCGAGCCGGCGCTCCATGCCGTCGGGCTTGACGAGGACGAGGGTCGTTTCGCGGGCCATGAGGCGGCGAGTCTAGTCGCGGGTCGTGCGACGTGGCTGCGAGCTCACGTCGGTGAGCGCCGGCAGCCCGGGCGGAATCTCGGTCGCGCAGTATGGGCACACCTGCCAGAGCGACTCGACCGGCTGTCCGCACGACGGGCAGGCGGACTTGAGGCGCGTAGTGCAGACGGGACAGACGAGATAGGAAGGCTCGACGCGCGCGCGACACACCGGGCAGCGCTGGTCGATCTGCGCGAGCCGCTCCTCCATCGCCTTGATCTCGAGCTCGCGCTCCCGCGCGTCCTGGAGGTACTCGGGCGGGCGGAAGAACATGTAGATGATCGGTCCGAGGAACGGCGGGAAGAGCCCGACGAGCGTCGCCAGCGCAACGAGCCACGGATCGCCGATCCGGCGGCGGGCGTCCTTGAACGTCCAGTAGGCGGTCGCGAGCCAGATGACCACGACCAGCCCGATGCCGAGATTCCGGAGGAGGTTCCAGTCGGGATTCTCGAGCGACTGCGCGAGCGGCGCCACGGCAACGGTCATAGCAGAAGCTTGCCGATCCCGTAGCCGAGCCCGAAGGCGATCGCCATGATCGCCGCAACGAGGAGCGCCGCGAACGCGAGCACGGACACGCGCTCCGTTACCCTCGCCACGGCGTGCGCTGCTCGGCCTGGGCGAGGTCCCCGAGAAGATAGAGAGAGCCGGTCACGAGCACCGGTTCACCGAGCTCGTGTCCTCGGGCGAGCGCGGCGACCGGGTCGTCGACGACCTCGACGTGATCGAAGTAGGCGCGAGCGAGGGCGGCGAGCTCCTCGGCGGGAAGCGCTCGGGCGGAGGATGAGCCGGTCGCAACGAGACGCGAGCCGGCGTGCCGCAGCTCGTGGAGCATCTCGTCCACGTTCTTGTCCGCCAGGATCGAGACCACCAGCGTGTGGTCGCCTGGCGGAAGCCGCTCGAGGAGGAAGCGCGCACCGTCGGGATTGTGCGCGCCGTCCCGGATCTCGCCTGCCCGGCGCTCGAGCCGGCCGGGAAGCGCGACCTGCGGTTCGGCTGCAATGGCGTGGCCCACGAACGCCTCGGCGGCCGTGCGCGCGTCGCCGATGCGGATCTCGCGTCCAGGCACGAGGTGGTCATAGGTGTCGTCGGGGAGCACGACGATCGCATCGTCGGGCGCGACCGCGAGCTTCTCGGTCGCGATCGCCTCGAGCGTGTCGCCCAGGACGTCCGTGTGGTCGAGCCCGACAGTCGTGAGGAGGACGACGCGCGTTCGCAGAACGTTCGTCGCGTCGTAGCGGCCGCCGAGTCCTGCTTCGACGACGGCGACGTCAACTCCTCTCTCGGCGAAAGCGGAAAGGGCGGCGGCAGTCACGATCTCGAACTGCGTCGCGTGCAGACGCTCCACTTCCGGGCGAACAAGCTCAATCGCAGCCTCGAAGTCCGCCTCGGCTCCATCGATGCGGATGCGCTCGCTCCAGCTCGCGACGTGCGGCGAGATGGTCGAGCCCACCGAGAGGCCCTGGGACAGAAGCAGCTGCTCGACGGTGACGGTCGCCGTGGACTTGCCGTTCGTGCCGACGACGTGGATCGCTGGATACGCCTCTTGCGGGTCGCCGATCTCGGCAAGGAGGGCGTGCATGCCCTCGAGCCCGAACTCGCGCGGCCACGGCGAGAGCGCGTCGAGCCACTCGACCGCGGTCGTCATCTAGCCATTCTCGCCGGAGGCGAGAATGGCGAGCTCGCGGCGATATCGCTCGAGCTTCTCGCGCTCGGCGGCGACCACCTCGGCGCGCGCATTCGCAACGAACTTCTCGTTGGCGAGCATCCCCTCCGAACGGGCGACCTCCTTCCGGAGGCGCGCGGTCTCGGCTTCCCGATTGTCGACCACTCGAGCGCGCTCCGGGCGCACGACGGCCGCGAAGATCCGCCGCTCGTCTTCCGATTCGAGCTGGACCTGCACGCCGCTCCGGCGGAAGATCTGCGCCGCCTCCTGGACCCGATCGAGCGCGCCGAGATCGTCCGCGAAGCGCGCGTCCGCCTCGGGCCACGGCGCCACGATGAGCCGCGACTCGCGGCCCGGCAGCGCCGTCCAGATCTCCTCGGTCACGTGCGGCATCACAGGATGGAGCAGCGCGAGCAGGCGCTCCAGCGAGGCGAGCGCAGTCGCAGCGGCATTGGGATCGCGGTCGTAGAGCCGGGGCTTGATCGCCTCCGCGTACCAGTCGCAGAAGTCGTCGAACGTGAGGTGGTAAAGGGCGTCGACGACGGCAGCAAAGTCGTAGCGCGCAAAGCCGTCCTCGACCTCGGCTCGAACGCGTTCGATGCGAGCGAGAATCCAGCGCTCCTCGACGTCTTGCGGCGCCGAGCTCGGTGCGAGTTGGCCCGCGTTCTGAATGATGAGGCGTGAGACGTTCCAGAGCTTGTTCGCGAGGCGCCGACCCTCCTCGATCGCCTTGACCGCCAACCGCGCATCCTGCTGCGAGGACATCTTCATGAGGCCATAGCGCGTCGGGTCGGCGCCATGCTGGCCGATGATCTCGAGGGGATCCACACCGGTGCCGAGCGACTTCGACATCCGCCGTCCGTCCGCCGCGAGCACCGTCGAGTGGATGATCACGTCGCGGAAGGGAATTTCCCCCATGAGCTCGAGCCCGGAGAAGATCATCCGGTTCTCCCAGAGCCGGATGATCTCGCGGGCGGTGATGTTGAAGTCACCTGGGTAGAAGCGCCGCAAATCAGGCGTGTCGTCGGGCCAGCCGAGAGTGGCGAACGGCCAGAGCGCGGACGAGAACCAGGTGTCGAGGACGTCCGGGTCCCGCCGGAGCTCGCCCGAGCCGCACTCCGCGCATGTCCCCGGCTCGGACTCGGCGACCGTGACGTGACCGTCGGGGCAGTACCAGACGGGCAGCCGATGACCCCACCAGATCTGTCGCGAGATGTTCCAGTCTGGCGCGTTCTCGAGTGAGTCGATCGCGAAGCGGTGCTGTGACTCCGGCTGATACCGGACGTCGCCCGAGCGCAGGGCTCCCAGCGCCGGCATCTTGAGTGCGTCCATCCGGCACCACCACTGGAGCGAGATCAGCGGTTCGATGCGACTCTCGCAGCGCTCACACACGGCCACGGTGTGCCGGTACGGCTCCCGCTTCTCGAGGAGTCCGCGCTCCTCGCACCACGCGAGGACGAGGTCGCCGGCCTCCTTCTGCGTCCTGCCCTCGACCTCAGGAACGGAGTCGTTCATACGACCGTCGTCCCCGATCACCATCGGCTCGGGAAGACCGTGGGCCCGTCCGATCTCGAAGTCCTTGGGGTCGTGCCCAGGCGTGACCTTCAGCGCGCCCGTGCCGAACTCCGGCTCGACGCGCTCGTCGGCGATGATCGGAACGCGACGCTCAACGAACGGCACGATCGCCTCCTTGCCCACGACGTCGCGGTAGCGTGCGTCCTCCGGGTGCACGGCGACGGCGACGTCGCCCAGGATCGTCGCCGGCCGCACGGTCGCGATCGTGATGTGCCCGCTTCCGTCTCCGAATGGGTAGCGGATCGAGAAGAGTTCGTCATCGACGTGGATGTGGTCGAGCTCGAGATCGGAGAGCGCGCTCTCGTGGAACGGGCACCAGTTGACGATGCGGTTGTCGCGGTAGAGGTAGCCCTTGTTCCAGAGGTGGACGAAGAAGCGGAGCACCGCCCGCACGTAGTCGTCGTCCATCGTGAACCGCTCGCGGCGGTAGTCCATGGAGGCACCCATGCGGCGAAACTGAGTCATGATCGTTCCGCCGTAGAGGCGCAGCCACTCCCACACCCGCTCCTCGAACGCCGGGCGGCCGAGCTCCTTGCGTGAGAGCCCGTCCCGTTCGAGCGCCTTCTCGACGACGCTCTGCGTCGAGATGCCCGCATGGTCGTAGCCCGGCTGGAAAAGGACGTTGTATCCCTGCATGCGACGCCAGCGAACGAGGGCATCCGCGAGCGCGAGCTGAAGCGCATGGCCCATGTGCAACTCGCCCGTGACGTTCGGGGGCGGGAACGCGACGACGTACGTCTCGCGCGGATCGTCGGCCTCGGCCCCGTACAACCCCTCGGCCTCCCACGTCTCCTGCCAGCGCGCTTCGACGCCCTCCGGCTTGTAGAGCGGATCCATCGCGCGAGAGTCTAGAAAGGAAGAGTCGCGGCGCTCGTCAGCTACGCGCTGCGGCGCCGCCGGGTTACCGGGGACAGAGACGAGCCTCTCGCGTCACCGCGCATGCTTTGAGAATAGCCGGAGCCCTCTCCGGAGGCGAGCTTCGGGACGCCGAATCCACGGAGTCCGCGCGGCGCATGGACAGAGGGACGCACGCGCCCTAGGCTGCTCGGCATGAGCGTCGAGTACGACCTCGTCGTCATCGGTTCCGGCCCCGCCGGACAGAAGGCCGCGATTCAGGCCGCGAAGCTCGGGAAGCGCGTGGCGATGCTCGAGCGCGGGCGCATGGTCGGGGGAGTCTGCGTGAACACGGGCACCATCCCGTCGAAGACGCTCCGTGAGGCGGTCCTCTACCTGACGGGGCTCAGCCATCGCTTCGCCTACGGCCAGAGCTACCGCCTAAAGGACGAGCTCACGATCGACGACCTGCTCTCGCGAGCACACGACGTCATCGACGCCGAGAACGACGTGATACGCGACCAGCTGCGCCGAAATCGCGTCGAGCTCATCCAGGGCACGGGCCGCTTCGTCGAGCCGCACGTCGTCGCCGTTGACACGCCCGACGACGTCGAGCGGCGGGTAGAAGCGCCGGTCGTGGTCATTGCCGTCGGAACCAGCCCGACCCATCCAGCGGGAGTCGAGTTCGCGGGCGGAACGGTGCTCGACTCCGACGGAATCCTGAATCTCGGGCAGATACCCGCCTCGCTCGTCGTCGTCGGGGCCGGAGTGATCGGGATCGAGTACGCGTCGATGTTCGCCGCGGTCGGCACCAAGGTGACCGTCGTCGAACGACATGGGCGACTACTCGAGTTCTGCGACGCCCAGATAGTCGAAGGTCTCCAATACCACCTTCGCGAGCTGGGTGTGACCTTTCGTTTCAACGAGGACGTCGTGGGAGTCACCCGACACGACAGCGGCGCCGTCACCGAGCTCGCGAGCGGGAAGCGCGTTCCCTCCGAAGCGGTCCTGTACTCGGCGGGTCGCCGCGGCGCCGTCGACGCGCTCGACCTCGAGAAGATCGGTCTCGAAGCCGACGAGCGGGGACGGATCGCGGTCGACGAGCGCTATCGAACGGCAGCACCCGGTGTGTACGCGGTCGGAGACGTGATCGGCTTTCCAAGCCTGGCCGCAACCTCCGCCGAGCAGGGACGGCTCGCCGCCTGCGACGCGTTCGACCACGATGCGCGCTCGATCGGAACGATCCTCCCGGTCGGCATCTACACGATCCCGGAGATCAGCTACGTCGGCGCCACGGAGGAGGAGCTCACGAGCGACGCGATCCCGTACGAGGTCGGCATCTCCCGCTATCGCGAGCTGGCGCGCGGGCAGATCATCGGCGATCGACACGGCCTGCTGAAGCTCCTCGTCGGCGTGCCCGACCGGCGCGTGCTCGGCGTCCACGTCTTCGGAACGGGGGCGACCGAGGTCGTCCACATCGGGCAGGCGGTGATGATCAACGAAGGGACTGTCGACGCGCTGGTGGACACGGTGTTCAACTACCCCACGCTGGCGGAGTCGTACAAGGTCGCTGCTCTGGACGTGACGAACAAGCTGCACGCTCTCTCGCGCCTCAGCGTCTGAGATCGCTCACAGGACGAGGATCGTGCTCGTGCCGTGGGCGTACAGCCGGCCCGCCGAATCCTCGATTCGAGCTTCGGCCGTCGCGACTCGCCGACCCGGATGGACGACCGAGCCCGTGCATCGCACAAGTCCTGTGTCAACGGTCAGCGCACGCGTGAAGTTGGCCTTCACCTCGAGCGTCGTCCAGCCAGCGGGCTCGTCGAGAGTCGTCACGAAAGCGAGCCCCATAGCCGAGTCCATGAGCGTCATCGCGAGACCGGCGTGTACGACGCCGATCGGGTTGTAGTGGTACTCCGCCGGCTCGCATTCGAACACCGCCTGCCCTCGCGCCGCCTCGACGAGACGAAAGCCGAGCGTCTGCGCGATCGGCGGCGGTGGAAGCTCGCCCGCGGCCATCATCTGCATGAGCTCGAGACCCGAACGTCCGGCCATCCGGTCGCGTAGCGCAAATGGGTCGGCCCACGTGTAGGTGCGGCTGCGCTCTGCCATCAGCGACCCACCGCGTAACCCTGCATGCCGCGCGGGTTCGCCCCGGCTCTGAGCAGCCCGTCCGGCTCGCGCGCGACGGCGGTGACGCGACCGGCAGACCATGCCGGCCACAGCGTCACGTCGTGTCCGCGACGCTGGAGATCCGCGACCGTTCGCGAGTCGAATCGCGATTCGAGGACAAGCGACTTCGGGACGAATCCCCGCGGGAAGAAGGACGAGATCAGGTGATCCGTGTGGAACTCCGGAGCGTCGATCGACTCCTGGAGGTCGAGACCGAGATCGACATGACGGAGGAAGGCGTGGAGCGCCCACTGTTCCTGCTGGTCGCCGCCCGGCGTGCCCCATGCCAGGTACGGCTCCCCAACTCGAAGCGCGAGACCCGGGCAGAGCGTCGTCCGCGGGCGCGCTCCTGGGCGAAGCGAGGAGGGGAGCCCCTTTTCGAGCCAGAACATCTGGGCCCGTGTCCCGAGCGGCCAGCCGAGCGCTGGAATCACCGGCGAGCTCTGCAGCCACCCGCCGCTGGGCGTCGCCGAGACGAGGTTGCCGAACCGATCTGCGATGTCGAGATGCACAGTGCCGCGGCCCGGCTCCCCCGAGCCCGGCGTCGAGAGAGCCTCGTGGACGCGCGGGAGGTGACCGAGGCCCGGTCGATACTCGCCCGAGGCGGCCTCGGCGACGAGCGCTCGACGCTCGTCACTGTAAGCGGACGAGAGCAGCGTCTCGATGGGAACGTCGGCGTCGCCGTACAGCGCGTCACGATCCGCGAACGCGAGCTTCGCGCACTCGGTCACGACATGGACGAACTCGGCCTGCGAGAGCTCCGCGAGGTCGAAGCCCCGGAGCAGGGCAAG